>NZ_JBSHAM010000009.1:0-168269 GCF_053611505.1 Amycolatopsis sp. NPDC054798
TCTTTCCCGCCTTGACAAGCACCCCCGAACCGTCAGCACAATCAGCTTCGGGGTGCCCCCAACCCACCGGCTGCAATGTCGCCGCCAGGCGACGAGCCGCCCCCGCCCCAAGAAACACATGAAAACAATTCACCCCACCCCGCCAAACCCCCAGTGACATCCACCCGCGATATCACCCCTTATGGGGTATTCCTCCCCAACCGGATCTAGCTAACGCGCGCAAACGCTCCTAGCATGCCGACCATGGGGACCTTGCCGCCAAGGCGGGTAAATTGATTTCGCTGACCTTCCGGATCCTGGGGCCGCTGGAGGTCATCGCCGAGGGCAGGGCCGTACCGCTGGGCGGCCCGAAGCCCCGGCTGCTGCTGGCCGCACTGGCCCTCCAGCCGAACATCGTCGTCTCCACCGAAGCGCTGGTCGAAGTCCTCTGGCCGACCACCGCCCCGCGCTCCGCGGCCGCCAACATCCGCACCTACGTCCACTCCCTCCGCAGACGTCTGGCCGAAATCTCCCCGGACCTGGCCGACCGCATCACCAGCCGCGCCTCGGGCTACCTCCTCACCGTCCCGGAAGACGAACTGGACCATCTGGTCTTCACCCGCCTCGCCACCCAAGCCTGGGAAACCCAGGACGACCCCGAAACCGCACTGACCCTGCTGGACGAAGCCCACGCCCTCTGGCGCGGCGAAGTCCTCGAAGGCCTCCCCCACGACCCGACCTGGGGCCCCACAGTCGCCCGTCTCGACGAACTACGCCTGGCAGTACAAGAACAACGCCTACGCGCGCGGCTAACCCTGGGCCGCCACAACGAGGTCATCGCCGAACTTCGCGCTCTGGTCACCGAACACCCGTTGCGTGAAGAACTCTGGCACCACCTCATCACCGCGCTCCGCGACGCGGGCCGCACCACCGAAGCCGCGGAAGCCTACGAACTCGTCGAACAAACCCTCGCCGACGAACTTTCCGCTCGCCCCGGCGCAGCACTCCGCGAACTCCGCACCACCCTCGAAGTCCCCTGCGCCAAAGTCCCGCCCATCTGCCAGCTCCCCCTCGACCTGCCGGATTTCACCGGCCGCAGCGAGGTAATCAAGCGTCTGGTCACCAAGCTCCGCCAGCACGCTGAAGCAGAACGCCCGACGGTCGCCGTCCTGTCCGGCGCACCCGGCATCGGCAAATCCTCAATCGCCGTACGGGTAGCGCACGCAGTCCGCACCGTTTTCCCAGACGGACAGTTGCATGTGGACTTGGCCGGAACCTCGTCGTCCCCGCGCTCGCCCATGAGCGTCCTGGCCGAACTCCTGCGCGCCTTGGGCATTCCGGATTCCGGCCTCCCCCGGGACCTGGCAGAACGCGCCGCACTGCTGCGTTCCCAACTCGCCGAACGCCGGATGTGCGTCGTCCTCGACGATGCGGGCAGCGCCGCCCAAGTACGCCCGCTTCTCCCCGGTGCGGGCGCGTGCGCGGTGCTGGTCACCAGCCGGATCCGCCTGCCAGACCTGGCCGGCGCGGTCCCGGTGGACGTCGACCTGCTGCCCGAGCCGGAAGCCGCCCGGCTGCTGGAAGGAATCGTCGGCTACGAGCGAGTGGCCGCCGAACCCGAGGACGCCGCGGCGATCCTGCGCCAGTGCGGCCATCTGCCGCTGGCGATCCGCGTAGCCGGAGCCAAGCTCACCCACCGGCCGACCTGGTCGCTGCGCATCCTCGCCGACCGTCTCCACGACGAGCACCGCCGGCTGGACGAGCTGCGCGTCGGCGACCTGGCCGTCCGCGCGAGCGTGACCCTGAGCTACGACCTCCTGCCCATGTCCGCCGCCGCGGCCTTCCGCCGGCTGGGCACGCTGGGTCCGGTGCAGTTCCCGGCCTGGGCGGTCGCCGCCGTCCTTGGCCGCGCCTCCGCCGAAGACGTCCTTGACGTGCTCGTAGACGCACACCTGGTGGAACTAGTCGCCACCGACGTCGCGGGTCAACCGCGCTACCGCCTGCACGACCTCCTGCGCGTGTACGCCGCCGAACTGGCCGAGCCCGAAGAAACCCGCGCCGCGATCAGCCACGTCCTAGAGGGATATCTGGCGCTGGCGGTAGAAGCCGCCGAACGAATGCCGATCCACTTCTTCGGCCAGCACCACGACGACACCGGCCTGCCCCTGCCAGCGGAAGCGGACCGCCTGCTGACCGACCCGGCCGCCTGGTTCGCCGCCGAACGCGCCACCTGCGTCGCCGCTGTCGGGCTGGCCGCCGAACGCGGGTTCGACGACCTGACCTGGCGGCTCACCGTGGCCCTCACCCCGTACTTCGACCTCCGCGGCCACCAAGACGACTGGCACGCCACCCACTTGATCGCCCTGGAAGCAGCGCGCCGCGCAGGGGCGATCCGCGGCGAGGCGGTCGTCCAGCGCAACCTCGGCCAAGTCCTGCTGTACCAGGACAACGACGCGGACGCGATGGTCGCCTTCGAGGCCGCGCGGGAGCTGTACCAGCGCATCGGCGACCAGCAAGGCCTCGGCGAAGCACACGCCGGCCTCGGCACCGTGCTGCGGATGCAAGGCCAAACCGATCGCGCCCTCGAACCTTGCCACGAAGCACTACGGCTGTTCGGCGAAGCAGGCGACCCGCACGGCGAAGCGGTAATCCGGATCGCCATCGGCTCGATCTGGGTCGCGCGCAAGTGTTACGCGACGGCCCGCCGCTGGTACACCGACGCGCTGGAGCTGTCCTGCGAAATCGGCGACCGGCATCGGGAAGCCCATGCGCTGCAACGACTCGGACTCCTGCACCAGCGCGAGGGCAACCTCGCCGAAGCCCGCGAACACGTCACGCGCGCCATCGGCGTGTTCACCGATCTCGGAGACGACCACTGCGTCGGCTATGCGAACCAGAATCTCGGCGAGCTGTGCCTGGACAGCGGCGATCTCGCGCACGCGCAGCTGCTGCTGGTCAACTCGCTGAGCGTGCACCGCCGCAACGGCGACCGCCGTTCCGAAGCCCATGTCTCCCAGCTGCTCGGCGAACTGCACTCCGCGCTCAGCCAGCCCGAACGGTCCCGCAGCTACGTCGAGCGCGCCAGGGCCATCCGCCGGGAGCTGTCCGTTGACGCCCCGGTCGACGCCCGGCCGCGCAAAACCGGACCGCACCGGATCGTGTCCGCCTGACGCGCGGGCCCGGTTGCGCGGCCAATCCCGCGCGCCGGGCCACGATGCGCTGATGAACACCAGGAAAGCGGCTGGTCACGTCCTTCTGACCCTGGCAGTTATCGCTTTGTCGACTCCAATGCCCGCCTCGGCCACACCGATGCACGGCAGAAGAGTCCTGGAAAGACCGCTGACCTACCGCGTCTACGCGACCCGCGAAGGGCTCGTCGGAGGCACCACCTCGAGCGGGCACCGGATCACCGAACGAGACCACTTCGTGGCGCTCCCCTCCACGAAAACGGTTTCCTCTAAGGGAAAAGGGACCTTCACGGTCCGGGTGTGCCGCACCGACGGCACGCGCTGCGAGTACGCGCCAGTGTGGGATGTCGGGCCGTGGAACGAACACGACGACTACTGGAACCCCGCCGACCGTCGCGCGAAGTTCGGTTCGCTGCCGCAAGGCGTGCCGGAAGCGCAAGCGGCGTACCAAAACGGCTTCAACGGCGGCAAGGACGAGCGCGGCCGCACCGTGCGCAACCCCGCCGGTCTCGACCTGGCTGACGGCACGTTCTGGGACGGTCTCGGCCTTAAAGGCAACAGCTATGTGGACGTCACTTTTCTCTGGACCGGCAGCGCCCCGGCCAGCGGCATCGTGACCGGCGAGGCCCCGCTGGTGGTGCGCACGTCCGCGGACAACGACGCGCCGCCAGCCGGATTGGCCGCCGAGTCCGCTCAGGTGCCGATCGAGTGTTCCTTGCTGGGCGAACCGGTGGACGGCACCACGCGCTGGAACCGGATCGGCCCCGGACACTATGTGTCCGAGGCCTACCTCCGAGCCGATGCGGCCGTGCCGTCCTGCTGAACCTCAGTGCTGGTGGTGGGCATGCACCACGGCGTGCCCGCGACCGCGGCCGATCATCCACTTGTTGACCGGAACCGTGACCACGAAAGCGATCGCGAGCGACAACGCCAGCGACAGCCAGAACAAGCCGCTCGACAATCCGGCGTCCATCGCGCCCGGAATGGCCACGACGACAGTGTTGTCGATGATCTCCATGACCGCGATCGACACCGTGTCGGCGGCGAGCGCGACCTTGAAGGCGGCACCGAGCGCGAGGCCTGACTTGAGTACGCCGCGCATGGTGAGGGCGTAGCCGAAAACGAACGCCAGCGCGATGGACAGCACCACAGTGGCCGCGTTGTGCAGGCCGAGCGCGGTGCCGAGAACCATGCCGAGCACTTCGCCGATGGCACACCCGGTGAGGCAGTGCAGCGTCGCCTGGGCGGCGGTGGACCAAGACGCTCCGTGCTGGTGTTCGTTCATGCCGGCGACTATACCCCCAAGGGGTATAAATCGCGCAAGGTCGCCCGATGTGATGACGGTCGCCCGGAGCGCCCGGCGAATCGGTATAACCGGAAGGGTGGTGATCAACTCGGCGCGCCGGTGCGCCGCCGCCTTCGTCCTCGTTCTTCTCCTCGCAAGCTTTCTCAGCGCTCCAGCAGCCAGCGCGCAATCGTCGCCGCTCAAGTGGGCCGAATGCCCGGCCGGAACGCCGCGGCAGGTGTCGTGCGCGAGCCTGCGGGTGCCGCTCGACTACGCGAAACCGGACGGCGAGCAGATCACCCTCACCGTCTCCGGCATGGGCAGTCTCAGCTCGCCGCGCTTCCTGCTGGTGAACCCCGGCGGGCCGGGCGCGTCCGGACTCGGTACCGAGAAGCTCGTGTTCAGCCAGCTGCCGCAGGACGTCGCTCAGCAGTACGCGGTGTTCAGCTTCGATCCGCGCGGAATCGGTGCGAGCACACCGGTTTCGTGCGGCGACACCTCGAAACTCGCGCCGCATCCGGCGTCGCCGTACCACCCGGCCGACCGCCCGCAGGAGCGAAACCGCGAAGACCTGGCCCGGCAGATCGCGTCGCAGTGCGCGGCGAACGGGAAGGACCTGCTTCCGCACCTCACCACCGAGAACGCGGCGCGCGACATGGACCGCATCCGCGCAGCGCTCGGCAAAGACAAGATCGATTACCTCGGCTACTCCTACGGCACCAAACTCGGCGCGACATACGCGACGCTGTTCCCGGCGCACACCGGCCGGATGATCCTGGACAGCGTCGTCGACCCCACGGTCACCACGTATCAAACGCAGTTCCAGCAAAACGCCGCCCTGCAGGCGCGCGCCGAACAGCTCTTCGCCTGGACCGCGGAGCGCGACAGCACGTATCACCTCGGCACCACCGCGGCGGCAGTGAAAACTTCGTGGAACGAACTGCGCGAGAAGCTCGCGGCACAACCAGCGGGCGGCAAGACCGGAGTGTCCGAATTGGACGATCTGCTGGCGTCCGCGATGTACGGCGACTGGGCCTGGCCGTCGCTGATGCAGGCGGTCGCGAGCCACCTCGGCGGGGATTCCGCCGGGCTGAACGTCGCGGCCGGACAGGCCCAGTACGCGGTCGATCCGGGCCAGCTGGCCTACAACTGCGCCGACACCGGCTGGCCGCGCGACTGGGCGGCCTGGCACGCGGACACCGCGAAGTCGGCCACCGCCGCGCCGCTGTTCGCCTGGCTCAACAGCTGGTACAGCGCGCCGTGCGCGTTCTGGCGGGTCCCGCCGTCGCCGGAGGTCCGGATCGGCTCGGGTCCCGTGCCGCCGATCCTGCTGCTGCAAGGGAAAGACGACCCGGCGACGCCGCTGGCCGGCGCGCAGCGGATGCGCCGGGTGCTGCGCGGTTCGAGCCTGCTCGTCGACGGCGGCGGCAACCACGCCGCCTACCTCAACGAGCCCAACCCGTGCATCGACGACAAGGCCGCGCACTACCTGCTGACCGGCGAACTTCCGCCGGACGGAACGTGCCCAGCGGGCGGAAAGGGGACTGCGCCGTCCGGTGGTTGAACTCGCTTGCGTAACCGTTTGGTCGCGTTCGGTTGACCCCCTGCCGCCACTGGCCCTACCTTCGGCTGCCAGGTCACATAGCCGGGGAACGGTGGGGGATGCGAGGGCGGACCAAAACGCTCGTGCTGGGTGCGGCGCTCGTGGCGACCGCGGCGGCAGTGGCGGCCAGTTGCTCGCCAGTCCTGTCGGACTCGGCTCCGGAGCCGGCGAAGATCGCCTTCGTGCCGAAAATCGGCGGCATCCCGTACTTCGACGCGATGAACGCCGGCGGCATGCAGGCCGCCGAACGGCTCGGCGCGAAATGGTCCACCCGCGCCCCGGCGACGGTCGACCCAGCCGCGCAGACCGCGATCCTGCGCCAGCTCATCGCCGAACGCGTGGACGTCATCGCGGTGGCCCCGAACGATCCGGCGGAGCTGGCCCCGACGATCGCGGAGGCGCGGGCGAAGGGCATCCACGTGCTCACCACGGACACCGACGCCGCGGATTCGCAGCGCGAGGTCTTCGTCAACCAGACGACGGCCGACGGCATCGGCACCGCGCTGGTCGACTCGCTGATGAAGAAAACCGGCGGGGCCGGCGAGTACGCGATCGTCTCGTGCGGGCGCGCGGCGGCGAACCTCAACTCGTGGATCGAGGCCGAGAAAGCGTATGCGGCACAACGCTATCCACGAGCGAAGCTGGTCGAGACGGTGTACGCCGACGAGGACACCACCACCGCCACGAAGCTGGCGAAGGAGATCCTCAACCGGCATCCGAAGCTCACCGGGCTGATCGGCCAGTGCACGACGGCGACGCCGGGCATCGCCCGGGCGGTGCGTGATCAGCAGAAGATCGGCCAGGTCTTCACCGTCGGCACCGGCACGCCGCAGACGATGAAGCCGTACCTGGTCGACGGTTCCTGCTCCATGACGGTGCTGTGGAACGTCGAATCCCTCGGCTACCTCACCGCCTGGACCGCCGAGCAGCTCGCCACCGGCACCCCCCTGCGGCCCAGCAACAACGTGAGCCCGGAGCTTCCCGCGGTGCGCTACGACGCGGCCACCCAGACAGTGCTGCTCGGCGATCCCCTGCTGATCACGCAGAACAACGTGGATCAGTTCAAGTACTGACGGCCTCAGCGCACGTCAGCGCACATCAATGGTCACCGTCAGCGTGCGCGTCCGCGCCGGCAGCTTGGTCATGTCCACCTGCAGGTACTCGCCGTCGTCCTGACGACCGTTCGGCTGTGTCTTAGCGTGCAAGGTGTACGGAGCCGTCGAGTTCGCGACGCCGTCGATGCCGAAGTCGCTGTCGTTGCTGATCACGACGGTACGGCCGCCGTCGGTCGTCGCGACGCCCTCAACCTTGTCGTGGCCGAAGAAGCCACCGCTCGGGTCCAGTCCGGTCACCAGCCCGCCGACGTCGAGGAACAGCTTCTTAGACGCCGGCGTCACGCCGACCTTCGCCAGAGCAGCGGCAGCCTCCGCAGTGGTGGCCTTGCCGACGTACGCCTCGATGCTCTTCCCGCCGTCGACGAGCAGCCCGCCCTTGGCCGCGTCGTAGGTCGCGCCCGGCACCTTCGCCGCCGGGCCGAGGTCGGTCGCCTTGCTCAGGTCGACCTCGAACAGCTTCTTGTACGCGCCAGGCTCGGCCTTGCCGTCGCGCTCGTCCACGAGGAACCGGGTGGCCGACAGCGCGGTGATCTCGGAGACCGCGGTGCTGGTCTCGTCCGGGTTGTCGAGCAGGTAGGCGTACTCGTGCGTGGCGCGGGTCTTCAGGTCAACCGTCACGATCCGCAGCGCGGGGACCTTGCTGGGCTTCTTCGTGAGATCCGGCTGCTGCAACGCGGACTGCATGATGCCGACGAGCGTCCGGCCGTCCGGCGTGACCGCGAGTCCCTCCATGCCCTTGTTCGGCACGCGGTTCTTCAGCTCCTTCGGCAGCGAACCGTCGAACGGAGAGAGCCGCTCGATCGCGCGGCCGTCGGCGCGGAAGTGCGTGATGAACGGGCCGTACTCGTCCGACACCCAGAACGTCCCGTCGCGCTGGGCGACCAGCCCTTCGGAGTCGTAGCCGTTCGGCGACGCGGGCAGTTTCGCACCGCCCAGGTCCACAATGGTCTCGCCGGTGTCCGCCAAGGTGCTGACCTGGCCGTTGTACGGCGAACCGTCGCTGGCGCGCAGCGGAATGTTCCGCTCCAGCACGGCTTTCCCGCCCTTGAGCCGGAACTTGCCGATGGCGGGCGTGAACGACGGGATCGGCTCCGCTTTGGCCCCGTCCGGCGTGTCGACGTTCGGGCCGCGGTCGGTTAGGCCGTAGAACTCGTCGCGCGAACCCGGCACCGGAGTCAGCGCGGAACCGTAGGCGCCGCCGGTGATCTTGACGCCGCCGATGGTGTCGAGCGGCGGCAAATCCGTCGGGTACAGCCGGACGGCGTCGCTGACGGTGTAGGTGAACGTGTCGCGCCCGGTGAACCCGGCGGACGGCGTGTAGCGGAACGATCCGTCCGGGCCGATGGTCAGCGCGCCGTGCCCGGGGTCGGTGTGCCGCACCACCGCGCCGTTGCGCTGAGCGTCGCCGCGCACCTGCAGCGTGTGCCCGGCCCGCACCCGGTAATGGTCGTCCGGGCGCTGTCCCTTGGCCTCGGCCGGGCCCGCGGCGGCCAGCGGCAGCACTAGCGCCCCGGCGACCAGCCCGATCTTCACGCGTTTCATCGGCTTCTCCTCCTCTGGCGTCTCTCCGACGCCCGGGGGAGTCTCGACGGCCGAGTTGGACAACGTCCGTCATCGAGACGACTGCCGCGTTAACGAGCGCGCCGTGCACGAGCCGCTACAGCGCCTCCTCCGACGATCAGCAGGATCGCCGCGACGCCCCAGCGCCGCTGCTTTTTGACGTTGGTGCGCGCTCTGGTCCCATGTTTCTGGGGCGGCTTTTTGATTGCCTTCACCGGGGCGGCCCGCGATGGAGGCGGGGGTTGAGGCATCGGGATGGGCTGGATGATCTCGTCGCGTGGTTGAGACGGTGACGACGGGGGCGGAGTGGGCAGGACCGGATTCGGCTGGGTCGACGACGGCGTGGGCGACGGTGGCGTCGAGGACGGGGACGGCTGGGTTGAAGACGGCGTGGGGCCAGGGCTCGCCGAGGACGACGGCGTCGGGGAATGCGTCGGGGAGGGAGTGGGAGAAGGAGTGGGAGAAGGCGTCGGGGAAGCCGAGGACGACGGCGGTGCCGAAGTCGACGGCGGTGCCGAAGTCGACGGAGGCGGCGGGGGTGGAGGTGGAGGTGGCGGAGGGGGTTCCGCCAAACACCCCGCACCGTCGGACATCGCCAGCGGAGGCCCGGTGCTCACCTCGACCGCGGTCCCGCCGTCCAGCCGGTACGTCACGCTTCGCCCGTCGATCCAATTCGCTGTCGCGTAGAGCTTGTGGTCCGGCCCGAACACGACCGAACCGTAGGTCGCCTCCGGGAACTGCTCCCCCGGCACCCTCGCGACCTTGCCGCTCACCGGGTTCACCGTGACCACAGCACCCTCGCCAGTGGACGAAACCCCATACAGCAGACCGTCTTCCGGGTTGTACGCGAAATCGTCGACCCCCGAAGCGAGCCACCACGGGTGCAGCAGCACCGGCCCGGTCGCGGTGAGATAGCCGGAGCTGCGCGGGTCGACGTCCACTGTGTACAGACTGGTTCCCCGCTTCACGTACCAGGAATCGCCGGACATCGCCCCGGCCGTCGCGCCGGTCACCCAGCTCCACACGCCGTGGTGGGTGTCGCGGCCGACCGGGCCGAGGTCGGTCAGTTCGCCGTCTGAGTCGATCCGCACCGTGTGCCAGCCGTCGTGGAAGCGGCCGTCGGCGACGCCGTACGTCACGTCCTGGGCGGCCGAGTACGCGATGGCGTTCAGCGCGAAAGTACTGTGGTGCAACAGATGTCGCGCGCCGGAGGGCAAGGTCAACCGCACGATGTCGGACGACCACCCGTGGCGGCTTTCGACCTGCAGCACCCGGCAGGACGTCGCGGCCGCGCGCTGCCGGGCGGGGGCCAGCCAGCCGGTCGCGACGAGCAGCCCGGCGACCGCGGCCGCGGTCGCCGCCACAGTCAGGTACCGGGAACCTCGCACCGGTCAGCCGAGCCGCGAGATCGCCGTGGTGAACGCGTCCGGACGCACGTTCGCGCCTCCGGCATAAGGGTTCTGCAACTGGTAAATCGCATAGAGCAGCAGGACGATCGTGCCGGCCAGCGTCGACACGAGCACCAGGTGCGCGGCCATCCTGGTGCCGCCGAAGAGGTTCGGCAGCAGAATCGAGATCACGCTGCCGAGGATGAGCGCGAACCACATGACCGAGCCGATGCCGTCGGTTTCCGCGCCGGTGAGCCGGGTCTGGCGGGCCTGGTAGACCTGCCAGAGCTGGGCGGCGGCGTCTTTTTTCCGGTCGTTCGTCCAGTCGTCGATGGCCTGCGCGTCGGCGACCACTCGGCGCATCTGGTCGAGCTGGGTCCAGCCGGTGTCCGGCACCGGTCCGTCGTCGACGAGCCGGGGCCACTCCTGTTTCGACACCGTCGTCGCGTACGCGACGGCGAGCCGGCGCACCTGATCGCCGGTGTCCCCGGGCAGCGCCTGAGCCGACCAGGTGGCCGCGACCAGACCTTCGGCCTCGGTGTAGGAACCCTCGCGCGTGGCCGTGACGGCGTCGAAGAGCGAGATCAGCACGAACGCGACCAGCACCGCGTGCAGCCCGCCGACGATGGTGAACACCTGGCCCGCGGCGTCGTTGTTGTCGCGGCGGCCCTCGTCCCAGCCGAAGCGCCGGACGAGATAGCCGATCACCGCGGCCGCGATCGCCGCGCCGACGACCCAGAACACCCCGGTCACGTAGACGTTCATCCGGTTCCTTTCGCGCGGATAAATACGCTGGCCGACGCTATCCAGCCGATTCCGGAACGGACAACGGCAGAACGCGCGATTCAGCCGGGTGGCCGTCCGGCGCCGCCGCGGTTCGCCGGATCGGAGCAGCGGGCCAGATACGCGTTCCCCCTTTTGCCCTTGCTCCGCACAGTAAATGGCTCGGATATCGGTCACGCGCGCACGACCGGGTTACGACAGCAGACCCACGGTGACGCGTTCCTGGTTGTCGATCCGACAACAGCCCCGGCGGGGTCCACAAAGGATCTTCGGCAAACAGGTGAACCGGATTTCGGCTACCCGATCGAGTGATTGTCGGAGTGATCACACTTGCTATGTTGATGCGCGGCGCCGCTTTTCGATTCGCATTCCTTGCCCACTCCCGGAAAAACACTGTCTCTTCGTGTTCCCGGGTGTTTTCGACGTTAGGTGGTTTCGCAGTGACCGTCACCGACCCCGCCGCACTGTCCACTTCGGCCGCCGCGCCGCACCGGGAAGCGGTGGGACGATGACGACGGTCGACGCGCGCACCGGGCCCCGCTCCGTGGCCGAGGTGCTGGACTGGAGCCGGAGCCGGTGGGAGCCGGCGATGCGGGCGGCGGTGGACCGGCTGCCGGTGTCGATGCGCCGGATCGCCGGCTACCACCTCGGCTGGTGGGACGAGACGGGCGCGGCGACGAGCGCGTCCGGCGGCAAAGCGCTGCGCCCGGCGCTGGTGCTGCTGTGCGCGGAAGCCTGCGGCGGCGATCCGGAGGACGCGGTCCCGGCCGCGGTGGCCGTCGAACTGGCGCACAACTTCTCGCTGCTGCACGACGACGTGATGGACGGCGACCGCACTCGGCGGCACCGCCCCACCGCGTGGACCGTATTCGGCACCGGGCAAGCGGTGCTGGCCGGGGACTCCCTGCTGGCCCTCGCCTTCGACGTGCTGTCCGCGGACGGCCCGTCCGCGGCGCGACTGCTGAGCACCGCGGTGCTGGACCTGCTGCACGGCCAGCACGAGGACCTGGCGTTCGAACAGCGGACGAACGTCGAGGTGGCGGAATGCGTGCGGATGGCGCAAGGCAAAACGGCGGCGCTGCTGAGCGCGGCCTGCACGCTCGGAGTGCTGGTGGTCGGAGGCCGCGGCGAGCACGTCGAACGCTTCGGCCGCTTCGGCCGCTCACTGGGCTTGGCCTTCCAGCACGTCGACGACCTGCTCGGCATCTGGGGCGACCCGGCGGTCACCGGGAAGCCGGTGTACTCGGACCTGCGCAGCCGCAAGAAGTCGCTGCCGGTGGTCGCGGCGCTCACCTCAGGCACGTCGGCCGGACAGGAGCTGGCGATGCTGTACCGGCAAGCACTGCCGGACGACTGTCTCGCCAAAGCCGCGTCGCTGGTCGACGAAGCCGGTGGCCGGGCCTGGAGTCACGCCCAGGCGGACGAACTGCTCACCGACGCGTTGACCACGTTGACCGCCGCCAACCCCGCCCCGCGTCCGACGGCCGAGCTGACCGCACTGGCCCAGCTCATCACCCGCCGGGACCACTGACCACTGCCCCGGGCGATCGCCCTGGTACCGGTTTAAGACAGCTCCAGCCCCGGCCATCTCAGCGATCCGGGCAATCGCCCTGACACCGCACCGAACCTCCGCGGCATCCCGGGCGATCGCCCCAGACACCGTGCCGAACACACCGTCACCGCCCCGGACGACTCAGCCCTTCGTCCCCAGCCCCACGAGAAAGCACCACCTCGTCGGTATTCGCGAGCGCTTCCTTCCCGCGCTGCGTAGGCGATCCGGTCGTGAGGTCGCGCAACCGGATCGGCGGCCCGAGGTCGATCAGCGTCGGCACATACTCGGCCTTGTCCACCGCCCACTTCCTGCCAGCCCGGCTGAACCGGAACCGGGCCGCGACTCCTTCCTCAGTGGACCCGCGAGGTTCGTCGTGCCGCGCGACCTCATTGCCGAGCCCGAACGCGACCCACTTCCCGCCGACCTTCTGGAACGGCTGCACGACGTGCGCGTGATGCCCGACGATCAGGTCGAGATCCGGCGACGCCGTCAGCTTCTGCGCCAGCTGCTTCTGCTCAGCCGTCACGTCGTGCTTGTACTCGACGCCCCAGTGGAGGCTCGCGATCACGACCTCCGCCCCGGCCGCCTTCGCCGCGCGCGCCGCGGAGAGGATCTCGTCCGGGTCGATTTCGTTGGCCAGCCAAGGTTTCCCGGCCGGACGCTTGATCCCGTTGAACCCGAACGCGTACGACAGCTGCGCGACCTTCACCCCGTGCACGTCCAGGATCAGCGGTTTCCCCGCCTCCTCGGCCGAACGCGCGGAGCCGGTGTGCTTCAACCCGGTCTGATCGAGCTTGTCCAGCGTGCGCTGGACGCCCGCCGCGCCCTGGTCGAGCGTGTGGTTCGACGCGGTGGAGCAGGTGTCGTAACCGGTGTCCTTCAACGCGTCCGCGATCTCCGGCGGCGCGCTGAACGACGGATACCCGCTGTAGGGCCCGCCTTCCGGCGCGAGCGGCGTTTCGAGATGGCAGATCCCCAGATCCGCGCCGGACACGAGCGGTTTGACCCCGGCGAACAGCTGCCGGTAGTCGATCTTCCCGCCGCCGTCCGCCTCGGCCTGTTCGGTGAGCCGCGGGTGGATCAGCACGTCCCCGGTCGCCACCACGGTGAACGAATCCGGCGAAGCGGCCGCCGCTGACGACGACGGCCCGGCCGAGGACCGTTGCGGGGCGGCTTCGCTCCCACACGCCGTCAACATCAACGCGACCCCGGCGAGGGCGGCGGCGCGGCGCATGTTCGTCATCATCATCCCCTTTGCCCGACTGCCCGGCACATCCTTCCGCATCACTCTTGTGGGTTAACACCCGGTCGTGACCAGGCGAAATGCTCAGGCTAGGCAGTCGGCGGGCTGTCCGCGCGTCAGCGCCGGATCGGTCTGGTCGAACGTCCGTGCGACGCCTGGCCCCGACGTGCGCGTCTCGAACCGCACTGTCACCCGGCCGTGTCCCGCGCCCTGCACCCAGCCCGTGCCGTACTCGGCATGCACCACGTCATCGCCCGGACGCCATCCAGACGACGACACCGGTGCGCTCCCGCCCGGCGACGGCGCCGACGTGACCACCGGCTCCTCCGTCACCGCAGGCACGGTCAGGCTGAACAACGCGTCCTGATGCGGTACCGAAAGCCCGCTGAACGCAACGCCTGCCAGCCGTACCCCGCCGAACTCTTGCGGGTCGAGCAGCAGCCGTTCTGCCGTAGCCGCAAGCTGTTCGAGGTCATCGGTGGGCGACGCGGTGGTCTCAGAACGAGTCACCGTGCTCATGTCCGTATGCCGCAGCTTGATCACCACCGTGCGCGCGACGCGACCCGCTTTCACGAGCCGAGCATGCGCACTAGCCGCGATTTTCCTTACCTCCGCGCGCAACCGGACGAGATCGACCACATCGATGTCGAAGGTCGTCTCCGCGCTCACTTGCTTGGCTTCACCCCGTTCCGCGACCGGACGGTCGTCGAAACCGCTCGCCAGCCGTCGCAGGTCGCGGCCGACCACTCCGCCGAGCGTCGACACCGCGTCCGGTTCCGGCAACGCCGCCAGTTGCCCCAAGGTGAGAACGCCGATCGTGCGCAGTTTCGCTTCCGCCACCGGCCCGATCCCCCACAACGCGCGCACCGGCAGCGGGGCCAGGAATTCGCGTTCGGTCCCCGGCGGCACGACCAGCAAACCGTCCGGCTTCGCCCGGTCCGAACCGATTTTCGCGACCTGCTTGCCCGTCCCCGCACCGATCGACGCGGTCAGCCCGGTCTCTTCCCGGATCCGTGTCCTCAGTTTCTCGGCCCATCCGGTCACCTGCTCCACCGACGCACCCGCGAGCGCGGGCGGTTCGGCGAACGCTTCGTCGAGCGAAATCCGTTCCAGCACCGGCGCGACCTCGCTGACGACGTCGAAGACCTGCTTGCTCAGGATTTCGTACAACCGGAACCGCGGCGGCAGCACGACGCCGCCGGCCGGGAGCAGCCGGCGCGCCTGGGACATCGGCATCGCCGAACGCACGCCGTACTCGCGGGATTCGTAACTCGCCCCGGCGACGACGCCGCGGTGCCCGGTGCCGCCGACCACCACCGCGCGTCCGCGAAGCGTCGGCCGGGTGAGCTGTTCGGCAGAGGCGTAGAACGCGTCGAGGTCCAAGTGCACGACCCAGCGGGACATGTCAGGTTCCAGCGTCCAGGAGCCGTTGCAGCGCCTTGGTATAGGTCTCGAACGCCGCCCGGCCCTTGCTCGTGAGCCGCACCAGCGTGACCGGCGTGCGGTGCTCGTAGGCCTTGGTGATCTCGACGTACTCGGCGTCCTCGAGTTTGCGCAGATGCGTCGAGAGGTTGCCCGCGGTCATCTCCAGCAGCTGCTGGAGCCGGGGGAAGGTGATCTGGTCGTCCGAACGCAGCCCGGCGAGCGCGACCGTGACGCGCAGCCGCGCCTGGGCGTGGATGACGGGGTCGAGCTCCGGCAGCTCAGTCACGGGGCCGCACCACGTAGATCAGCGCCGCGACCGCGAATCCGCCGCCGCCCGCGAGCGAGAGGACGAGGAAGTTGCCCGGCACGCCGACCAGGACGCTCGCCCCGCTGCACACGATGATCCAGCCGCCGAGGAAATACTGCCTCAGGTCCTGCCACAGAGTCCCGCCGGCAAGGTAGAGCGCGCCGGTCAGCAGCAGCGACGTGCCAGTCCACAGCAGCGGCACGAGGTCCGAGCCCTCAGGGAGGAGCTTGGTGAACCTGATGTCGATCAGGCTCATCCCGGCGAACGAGATCATCCACGCCCAGCCGTACATCGCGCCGATCCGCTGTGACGGACCGCGGATTCCCCGGCCGCCTTTGCTGCCGTGCCAAGCGGAGTAAACGATCGCGCCCACCATGAGCACCGCGACGACGATTCCCGCGACCCAGCCGGGCAGCAGTGCCACCGACCGTTCATCGGAGAGGTAGACGAGCCCCCACCCGACCAGCCAGGCGAAGGCCCAGACGGCGAACAGCCGCGCCGGGCTGACTCGCAGTTCCCGGCGCGTCCGCTCGTTCTGCCGGGCGATGAGCTCAAGCGATTCCGCCACCGACAGCGGCTCGCCTTCGTCCTCGACGGGGTCCCCCGCGTCGTTGTTCACCCCGGACCGCCCTTCCCCCGTACTGACCCCGCATGCAGCACGGAAGCTAACACGTCACGCGACCTTCACCGGGCCCAGCCGGAACCGCCGCACCACCACGAGCGCGGGCACGATCAGCCACGCAGCCAGCACACCGACCGCGAGACCGAGGCCACCGGCGTGATCCACCGGAAGCGTGCCGACGCGGCCGAGCCAGTACGTCGGGAAGAAGTGCGCCAGCGTCGCCATCCATTCCGGCAAGATCGACAGCGGCAGCCACAACCCGCCGAACACACCGAGCGGCAGCATCAACGCACCGGTCATCGCCCCGACCGTGTCCCCCTTGCCGAACAACCCGAGCAGCAGCCCGAGCACCGCGAACGGCAGCGCGCCCAGCCACAACGCGAACCCGCTGAGCAGCCACTGCGCCGCGGTGAGCTGCACACCACGCAACGCACCGCCGATGAAGATCACCAGAACGACCGGAAGTGCCATCGCCATCGAGGATGCGATCTTGACCGCGAGGTAGCCGGGCCCGCGCATCGGTGTGAGCCGAAGCTGCCGCTGCCAGCCGTCAGTCCGCTCAGTCGCGACGCGGGTGCCGGTGAACAACGCGCCGCTCATCGCGCCGTACGCGCCCATGTTGATCATCGTCGTGACACTCGCCCGAATGCCGTTCGCACCGACCTGGTCGCCGTACAACCCGCCGAACAGCAGGAACATCCCGAGCGGGACCACGATGGTGAACAACGCGAACTGCGGGCTGCGCACGATGCGCAGGATCTCCAGCCGGAGGTAGACGAGGTTCATCGGAGCGCTCCCTGCGGCTCGTCGGAGGTGAGGGCAAGGAAGGCTTCCTCCAGCCCCGCGGAGGTGATCTCGATCGAGCTGGACTGTGGAAACGCCGTGAGCAACGCCCGGATCGCCAGGTCGGAGTCAGTACAGCCAAGTTCCGTACGATCGCCCTGTACGACTGCCCTGGCGACCCCGTCCAGCGCCGCCAGCGCTTCCTCCTGGGCGCCCTGTACGACTGCCCTGATCACTCGCCCGGACACATTCGCGCGCACCTCGTCGACTGCCCCGTCCGCGACGACCTTCCCGTGCCGCATCAACACGACGCGGTCCGCGTACTCCTCCGCCTCAGCGAGGTAATGCGTCGCGAAGAGGACAGTCCGGCCCGCCGCCGTGAACTCACGCATCGACGCCCAGAACTCACGCCGGGCGTCGACGTCCAGCGCCGCCGTCGGCTCGTCGAGGATCAGCAACTCCGGGTCGCCAGTCAGCGCGAGCGCGTACCGAACCCGCTGAAGCTGCCCGCCGGACAACTTGCCGCACCGCCGCTTCGCGAATTCCCCGATGCCAGCCCGGTCGTAAACCTCCTTGGCGGACAACGGATCCCGGAACATCGACCGATGCAACTCGACCAGCTCGGCCGGCGTGACGTCCCGCAGGAGGAACCCGTTCTGCACCATCGCCGCGAGCCGTCCGGAGTCGAGCGCCGCCCGAGGAGTCCCGCCGAACACCCGCACGCTCCCCTCATCCGGCGAGGTCAGCCCGAGCAGCATGTCGATCGTGGTCGATTTGCCCGCGCCGTTCGGCCCCAGCAGCGCGACGACCTCGCCGCGCCGCACAGTCACGGACACCCCGTCGACCGCGCGGACCTGCTTGAACTGCTTCACCAGGCTGGTCAGCCTGAACGCTTCTGTCATCTCGTCCCCCAGTGCTTCGCTGTCCTGAACTTTGTAACACAAAGTCCACTGGGATGGAAAGTAGTGGGCAATGCGGAGTTGTTCACTGCGGCAAGCAGCCCGGCCTAATCCGGTTGCTCCCCTCGACCAGCCGCACTACCGTCCCGTCCCATGACGATCTTCGCCCGCTGCCGCCTGTCCTGATCCCGGCACGACTTTCCGGGCCGCCCGCCACCGGGCGGCCCCGCTCCGCGTGCCGGACCGCTTCTCGTCCGGAAAGGACACTTCCGCCTCATGGGCAAGCACATCGTCATGGTCGGCTGTTCCGCGCCGAGCCACATCTATCCTTCGCTGGGGATCATCCGCGAACTGGTGCGCCGCGGGCACCGGGTCAGCTACGTCGTGGGCGAACCGCTCGCCGAGCTGGTCGAAGCGACCGGCGCGGACGTCGTCGCGCATCCGACGATCTTCCCGCTCGGCCCGGACGCCGAATGGCCGGAGGACCCGGCCGAAGCGATGCGCGTCTTCCTCGACGAAGCCGTCGCGATCCACCCGCGGCTGATCGAAACCTTCGACCAGGACCGGCCGGACCTGCTGCTTTACGACATCGGCGGGTTCAGCGCCCCGCTGCTCGGCCTCCGCTACGACGTGCCGGCGGTGCAGTTGTCCCCCACCTACGTCGCCTGGGACGGCTACGAGGAGGAACTCGCCGAGGTCCTCAAACCGATCCGCACCTCACCGTCCGGAGTGGACTACAACCGGGCGTTTACCGAGTGGCTGACGGAAAACGGCGTCGACGATGACGCCTGGACGTGGCTCGCGCGACCGGTGCCGACCCTGTCGCTGATCCCGCGCGCGATGCAGCCGAACGCCGACCGCGTGCCGGAGCGCGTGCAGTTCGTCGGCCCGTGCCTCGACCCAGCGCGCGAGGCCGAGCACTGGACTCCGCCGTCCGACGGAAAACCTGTGCTGCTCGTGTCGTTCGGCACGGCGTACAACGACCAGCTGGACGTCTACCGGTACTGCAGCACCGAATTCGAGGACTGGCACGTCGTGCTCTCGATCGGCAAGCACGTCTCGAAGGACGACCTCGGCCCGCTGCCGGAGTCGGTCGAGGCGCACGAAACAGTGCCGCAGCTGGCGATCCTCGACGTCGCGTCCGCCTTCATCACGCACGCCGGCATGGGCGGCTGCACGGAATCCCTCTGGTACGGCGTCCCGACGGTCTCCATTCCGCAGGCTGTCGACCAGTTCGGCAACGCCGCGCAGCTGGAAGCGTTGGGGGTGGGCAAGCATCTGCCCGCGGATCAGGTGACCGCCAAGTCGCTCCGCGAAGCCGTCGTGGAGGTCAGCAGTTCGCCGGACGTCGCGGCACGCCTCGCTGAGCTGCGCGCGGAAATCCGCGCCAACGGCGGGATTACCGCGGCCACGGACGCGGTGGAACGGTTCCTGAAATAAGCACGCGGCACCGCCCGGGCCTGGCAGCACCAAGCCCGGGCGGTACGGCTATCCGGCCCGGATCTCGTTGAGGTAGTTGTAAATCGTGTACCGGGTCACCTCGAGCTGCCCGGCCAGATGATCCACCGCGTCCTTGATCAGGAAGTATCCGGCCTCGTCCAGCTCCCGGACCACCGCCGACTTGTGCCGCTTCTTCATCAGCTCCACCGGAATCCCGGACTTCCCGATCGCCCGTCCGACGAGGAACCGCTGCAGGCTGTCGACGTCCGGCAGGAACGTTTCCTCCCGCCGTTCCTCAGACGTCTGCGCCGCCGCGGGCAGTTCGCTGTTCACGCACAGACACCCGATCGCCGTGCCCTCGGCGTCCCGCAGGAACAGCGTGGACGACCGGATCTCGCGGCCGTCCGGGCTGTGCGTGCGGTAGTTGGTCAGGTCCTGTGTCGTGCCGCGGCGGACGAGTCCGAGCAGCAGGTCCGTCATCGGCCCGCCGACCGAGCGGCCGGTGAGTTTCCCCGCGATCGCGACGATCGAGTCCGGCAGCCGCGAAAGGTCGTGCAGCAACACCTCGTTGCCCGGCCCGAGCATCGCCGCCAGCCCGTCCACCGCCGGAACCAGCGCGTTGAGCAGCTCATGCGTCGCGGTGCCCGAAGCCGACGCGACCGGCACCACCCGGCGAGGCCGCAGCAGCGTTTCCAACGCATCCCGCACCAGGTCCGCGGCCGCCGCCGGAGTCGACGCGTGCGGCGACAATCGGACATGTTCCGGACGCACTGTCGCCGCGATACCCGCCGCGGTCAACGCCGCCCCGACCTGCTCCGCCGGCTTGTCCGGCAACGAAAACGCGAGAATCCCCGCCCGCCGCTCAGTCGCCGACACGATCTCCGCGCCGAACGAGCGCAGCACTTCCTCCAGCTCGCCGACGCGTTCGCCGATCCGGCCCGCGATCGCCGCGACGCCGGTTTCCTCGACCAGTTCGAGCGCCGCCGCGAACGCACCGGACGTGACCGGGCTGAGGTTCGAGAGCGACCAGCTCGCCGCGGTCGGGTCGGCCGGGTGGATCTCGTTGTCGAACAGACCGGGGTCGCGCGCGCCGGTCCAGCCGGACAGGATCGGGTCCATCCGCGCCAGCGCCCGGTCGGACAGCACCGCGAACCCGGTGCCCCAGCCCGCCCGCAGCCACTTCTGCCCGCCGACCACGAGCACGTCGGCGACCTCCCACGGCGCTTCGACGACCCCGAAACCCTGGATCCCGTCGACCACCAGCAACCGGTCGCCCACCACCTCGCGCAACGCGGCGAGATCGGCCCGGTAACCAGTGCGGAAATCGACCGCGCTCACCGAAACGACAGCGGTTTCCGGCGTGAGCGCTTCGGCGAGCCGATCGGCGGTGACGTAACCGCCCTCCAGCCGCCGCATCCGCACCCTTCCGGCCTGTTCGGCGCGCGCCCACGGGTAGGTGTTGGCCGGGAACTCCGCGGCCGAAACGAGCACTTCGCCGTGGCTGTTGAACGCCGCCTGGAACAGGCCGAGACTGGTGTGCGGGAGCAGCACGGTGTGGTCGGTGTCGCTGCCGCAGAGCCGCGCGGCCGCCGCCTTCGCCCGGATCTCCTGCCGCATCAGCTCGTCCACAGTGGACGGACCGGCCTTGGTCGTCGCCTCCAGCAGCCGGGCGGTGGTGTCGAGCACGGCGTGCGACGGAGGCCCGAACCGCGCGAAGTCCAGGTAGCCCGCGGGCTCGTCGAACTGGAGCAGGTACCGGGGCGGGATCCGGGTCACGAGAGGACCCGCGCGAGGAACTGCCGCGTCCGCTCGTGTTCCGGAGTTTTCAGCACGCGTTCCGGCGGCCCGGTTTCGACCACCGCGCCGTCGGCGAGGAACACCACCTCGTCGGCGGCCTCCGCGGCGAAGGCCATCTCGTGCGTCACGACCACCATCGTCATCCCCTCCCGAGCCAACGTACCCATCACCGCGAGCACCTCCCCGACCAGTTCCGGGTCCAGCGCGGACGTCGGTTCGTCGAACAGCATGAGCTTCGGCTTCATCGCCAGCGACCGGGCGATCGCGACGCGCTGCTGCTGCCCGCCGGACAGTTGCCCTGGGTATGCGCCCGCCCGGTCCGCGAGCCCGACCCGGTCGAGCAGGTCCAGCGCCTCTTTCCGGGCTTTCGCCGGGTCGACGCCGAGCACCCGCACCGGCCCCTCGACCACGTTTTCCAGCGCGGTCCGGTGCCCGAACAGATTGAACCGCTGGAACACCATGCCGATGTCCCGGCGCTGCCGCGCGACGTCCTTCTCCCGCAGCTCGTAGAGCTTGCCGCCGCGAAGCTTGAACCCGATCGGCTCGCCGTCCACCCAGACCTGGCCGCCGTCGATCGTCTCGAGGTGGTTGAGGCAGCGCAGAAACGTGCTCTTCCCCGCCCCGGACGGCCCGAGCAGGCACACCACCTGTCCTTTGTGGACTTCCAGATCGATGCCCTTGAGCACCTCGGTGTGCCCGTAGTTCTTGCGGACCCCGACGGCTTTCAGCAACGGTTCAGACACGCGCACCCCTCACCAGCGGCATCCCCTTGAGCGCCTTCCCGACCCGCGCGGCCGGGCTCCGGTCGGCTGCCCCGAACGATCGTTCAAGGTAATGCTGGCCGACACCGGCCACGGTGACCACGACCATGTACCAGATCGCCGCTGCGATCAGCGTCTCCATCACCAGCAGGTTGTTGGACGAGATGTTGTTGGCCGCGTGGATCAGCTCGGTCACGCCGATCACCGACGCCATCGACGTGCCCTTGAGCATGTTGATGAAGTCGTTGCCGGTCGGCGGGATGATCACGCGCATCGCCTGCGGCAGCACGACCCGGCGCAGCGTCGCACCAGGCGTCATGCCGATGGATTTCGCGGCCTCGGTCTGCCCGGAGTCGACGCTCGTCAGCCCGGCGCGCACGATCTCCGCCATGTACGCGCTCTCGTTCAGCGCCAGCCCGAGCAGCGCCGCGGTGAACGCGCTGATCAGCACGTTCGTCGGCTCGTGCACGAGGTAGCCGCCGAAGGGCAGCGGGATCGAGACGGTCGGGAAGATCAGCGCCAGGTTGTACCAGATCAGGATCTGCAACAGCACCGGAAGCCCGCGGAACAGCCAGATGTAGGCCGCCGCGAACCATTTCGCGACCGGATTGGCGCTGAGCCGCAGCAACGCGATCAGGATGCCGAGCACGATCGCGATCGCCTGCGCGATCACCGCCAGCACGACGGTGTTGAGCAGCCCGAGCGCCATCACGCGGTAGAAGACGAAGTCGGGTACTGAGCCCCACTCGATCTGCGCCTGCGCGAGCGCGAAACCCAGCAGTACCAGCAGCGCGACGATCACCGCCGCGCTGACCCAGCGGCCCCAATGCCGCAACCGGACGATCGGCAGCGGTTCAGCTTCCGCCATTGACAGCCGCCTCCTTGATCGCGCCCTGCTCGACGCCCCAGGACTGCAGGATCTTGCCGTACGTCCCGTCGGCGACGAGCGACTGCAGCGCCTGCTTGACCGCGTCGCGCAGCTTCGAGTTGTTCTTCGCGAAACCCATCCCGTACGGCCCGCCCTCGATCGGCTGGCCGGGCACGACCTCGAAGAACTTGCCGTCGCCCGCGGTGCGCGAGATGTAGACCGCGCTCGGCAGGTCGTTGAGAATCGCCGCGACGCGACCGGTGCGCAGCTGATTCTGGTTCTGGTTGTCGCTGTCGGTCGCGGTGACCGTGATCGCCGGCTTGCCGGCCTGCGTGCACTTCGTGCTCTGCGCGGTCGCGAACTTCTGGTGACTGGTGCCCTGTACGACTGCCACGTTCTTGCCGCACAACGTGTCCGGCCCGGTGATGCCGTCCGGGTTGCCCTTGCGGATCATGATCGTGATGCCGGACGAGAAGTAGTCGACGAAGTCGATCTGCTGCTGGCGTTCCTTGGTGTCGTTCATCGCGGCCATGGTCAGATCGACGCGGCCGGACTGCAGGCTCGTGATCAGCGAACCGAACGCGAGATCCTGGTACGCGACGGTCACCCCGAGCTTCGCCCCGACCGCCTTGGCCAGATCGACCTCGTAGCCGATCGGCGTCTTGCCGTCCGCGGCGTAGAAATTGTTCGGCGCGGATTGAATGTTGGACGCCAGCCGCAACGTCTTGGCCTGCACGACAGCCGGCGGCAACGCTCCGGCGAGCTGCGGGTCGGCCTTGATCGCGCCGAGCAGCGCAGTGTTGTCCGGAATAGCGCTCGGCTTCTGCTGTTGCCCACCGCCGGCCCCGTCGGGACCTCCTCCGCAGGCGGTGGCGAACGCGAGCAGGCTGCCCAGCAGCACGGCCTGCCAGGCACGGGAACGAAGCGACGACATGCGGATCCTCCAGGACGTCGTTGGTTCCGCGGGACGCTACAACTGGTTGTTAAAGAGGTCAACAAGCAGTTGAATTTTTGTCTCGTCTAGCGTGCGGACATGACACTCGACGAGGGCTTCCGCCAGTTCTGGACCGAACGGCGGCTCGCGTCGCTCACGACGGTGCGCCCGAACGGAACGCCGCACGTGGTCGCGGTAGGCGTGACGGTCGACTTCGAACAGGGCATCGCCCGCGTGATCGCCTCCGGGACCTCGTACAAGGCCCGCCTCATCCGCGCAGCGGGAGACACCGGCCTAGCCGCCGCGGTGTGCCAGTTCGAGGGCCGGACCTGGTCCACGTTGGAAGGCAGAATCCGCCTCCTCGACGACGCCGCTTCAGTCCGCGACGCCGAAGAGCGCTACGCCCAGCGGTACCGGCAACCTCGGGAAAACCCGCAGCGAGTCGTCCTGGAACTCACTATCGGACGGGTGCTGGGCAACGCCTGAGGTTCCTGCTTGCGTCCCTGCCTGGATGGTTCTCAGTACGTCCGGATCTTCCCGATCACGTTATGGCAGCAGTGCTTCTCGCGGGCGGACGCTGCGCGGACGGCGGCCTATCGCTAGCACGTACCTGCCCGGTCCGACGCTCCACCGCAGCGCCCCTCCGCTCCGGCCTGCGCCGCACCCCGCGCCAAGCAGTGATCCTGACCGGCCGCCCTGATCAGTCGCCCCAGGCACACGCCCAGCCATCGTCTCGGTCGACTGCCCTGATCATCCGCCCCAGGCGATCGCCCTGGTCGCCCACCCCAACCGTCCCCGGTCGACTGTCCTAGACACCCGCCCCGGTCGATCGCCCCAGTCATCCGTCCCGGCCAATCGTCTCGGTCACCTGCCTCGGTCAGCCGCCCCGGTCGGGCACCCCGGCCACTAGCCACAGTCGGCTAACTTGGGCAGACGTCCCGGGCGATCGCCCGAACCAGAAGCCCGGTCAACCACCCACCTAGGCCGCTCGCCCAGCCCTCTCAGCCACTAGTCCCAGGCGCTCGCCCGGGCCATAGCCCCAGGCGGTAGTCCCGGCGTCTGCCCCAGACAGTCACCCCAGCCGACTGCCCTGGGCAGTCGCCCCGGCCACCTGACCTGGGCAATCGCCCCAGTCACACGAACTGCGCCAGCAACCCTTCCGCACTGCGGACCACAACCTGCGCCGCCGCCCGCTCCGCCAGCGCCCGGTCCGGCCGTTCCGCCTCATGCCGCCACCGCATCACCGCGTCAAGACCGGCCTCATACATCTCGCGCGGATCCGTACCCACCGCGAGCCCCAGCCGTTCCTCCGGCGCTGTCCCTTCCGCCCCCAGCAACTGCACAGCTTCCTCCGCCGCTTCCCCCGCCAACGCGGTACGTCCGCCGCGAATGTCCGCGATCAGCCGCAACTCGCGGAAGTCATGCGCACTGGCCGAAAATCGCTCAACCCGCGCCGCAAGCCGATCACTGTGCGGCCGAGGCTCCGCGTTTAACACGGTCTCCAACCGAATCAACGCCGTCCGCGCACGCAACGCGTCCGCACGCGCAGCGAAACAACCCGCGATAGTGTCGCGAAGCTCGCCAAGACCACTACGCCGCACCAGTTCCGTCGACAGCTTCACTCGGTCGTCACAGCCCGTACGGATCAACGTCAGCGCAAGCTTCACCCCGAACAACCCGAAGCGAACCACCAACGACCGTCGCGTCTCGACCGAAACTGGCCCCGGAAACGCCGGATCAGTAAATGAATCCACCGACAGCAGATACCGCTCCAACTCCTCACGAGGCACCGCTGCGAAGGCGGCAAGAAGCTCGAACTCGTCGTCGGTGAACGCGCGCGCCCCGTACGCAAGCTGCGCCGCCACGGCGATCACGCCTTGGAACCCGCTGCACAGCGGATCTTCGCGCCACGCGCGTCGCGCAATCTGCTTCGCGGTGAGCAGTGCGTCAATCCGTCCCGCGCCCGTCTCGTCCGCGCGCGCAAGCACAAGGATCGTGTCGACGGCCGTCTGCCGCGCGAACGCAGACGGAGAGGTCGGACGCAACGTCGCCAACTGGTCTGGCTCAAGATGACGCAAAAGCCGCACAGAGGCGTCAGTAAGCGTCGAGGGATGCGGCGCATCGAGAAACTCCAGATCGCGCAACGCCCGCGTCGGCCAATCCCCCAACGCCGCGGTCAACGTGGTCTTCCCAGTCCCCGCAGCTCCGCCGATGCTGACCCGAAGCGGCTCGTCGAGGTGGTCAAGCGCTTCCCTCAGCAACGCCGACGCCCTCGGACTGTCGCGGTAGTACGCACAAGCATCCGCCAGAAGAGCCCGAACGTCCTCAACCACGCGCGACACCACTCCTCACTCGACGCACACCACCCGGCACAACCCCGAACATCCTCGACTACCCGGCACTGCCCCGCTCACCGAATACCGAAGCCGACCCCCATCAACCCAGGCGACAGCTCTCCGGAACACCCTCAACCGCCCAAGAACGCCACATTCCCGACAACCGAACCTCCACGACGCAGCCGCATCTCCCGCTCAGCTCGCGCGACCGGAGAGATTCAACCCCGACGAACCACACCGCAACTCATCACCGACGCGGCTCTGCCAGGCAAACTCGTCCCAGCTCGCCAAACTGCCTGCGCCGCAGCAAAACGTCTCAACGCACCACAGGCCAACTCACTCCCACGATGCGGAACCCACTCCACAACCCCTGACGACGCACAGGCGTCCAGAAGCCGCGCCGCATCCCGTCAACACCCGCCCCACCGAAGGCTCAGCCAGTCCCGAAGAAAACCACCAGCACAACCAAGACGCTCCGCCGTCCCCAAAGAAGTCGCGCAAGCAATTCGTCGGGCGGCCGACCGACGTCCCCAGTGGTCCGCCTCGCCCGGCGAGCCAGCCAAAGTCGCGCAAGCAGTTACTCCGACCGCCGACCGGCCGACGTCCTCAACCCGCGGAAAGCCCGCAGTACCAGCAAAGTCCGCCGCTCAGCGAGTCTCAGCCAACGTCACGCAGGCAACTCCTTAGGCACCCGATTAGCCAGCATCCCCAGCTCCCCAGCCCGCTTGTGCAACCCCGCGAGCCGGTCGATCTCCCGCCGCAACGCTGCGCTGCGCCGCTCCCGCTCGGCCGACCCGGCGATGATCATCTCGCGTTCCCGCGTCAATTCGTCGGCAAGGCTGTCCGCGAGCTCAGTGAAGTGGTCCCGCAATCGTCGCTGCACATGACGGATCGCGTCGCGGCATTCCTTGCTGAACCGCAGGAACACGTCGTCGACATGCCGTTGCGCGGTCATCTTGGCCACCGCCTGCCGACGTTGCAGCCGCATGCCGCCCTCGTCGGCGATCGTCTTCGCCGCGAACGCGACGCCCGCCCCGATCGACACCGGGTTGATCAACGGCAACCCCGCCAATCCGGTCACCAGGCCGAACATCAGCACACCGCCGTACGAACCGCGCAACCCGGTGAACGCTTTCTGGCCGATCTTGAACCGCTCGATCCGCGGCTGCCGCACCTCGGCGATCCGGTCCGCACCGGAGTCGGTCAAGGCCAGTTCCGGCAGTTCGTACTGCGCGCCGAAACTCACCGCCACCGCTTGCGCGATCCACTCCGCGCGCTCGGCCGCGAACGTGTAGGTCGTCTCGACCGCTTCCGCGAGCGTGCTGTCCAGCCACGGTCCGAACTCGTCCCACACCTTCACCGGATCACCGCGGTCGAAGGTCTCATCGATCGTCTCGACGATCTTCCGGGTGCGTTCGCGCAGGTCGTACTCGGCATCGGACTGAAGGTCGGCGATCTCGTCCGACAGCAGGTTCTGCCACCGGCTGTTGCGGCGGCGCAGTTCCTCGGCGCGACGTTGGGAGCGTTGCAGCAACGTCGCCTGGTCGATGCCTGCTTCCTGCCCCGCTGCTTCGGCCCGCGCGCGCAAGGTCTCGACCAGCTCCGCTGCCGCCGCGCGCACGCTCACCGCGGCGAGCAACGCGGCCGTGCTCTCCGCCGGCCGCGAAACCTGCGTCGCGATCCAGGAAAGCAGCTCGGGGAATCCGGACCGCGCGTTGAGGTCTTGGTCTCCGCCCTTGGCCGCGGCGAAACGAACCGTCGCCGACACCGGCAGCACCGGCGAGTCGATCCCAGCCGCCGACAACGCGGTCCGGTTCTGCTCAGCAACCGTGCGCCATCCGGCGCTGACATCGATCTTGGTCAGCGCGACAACCACGTGCGGACACCACGTGCGGATGTGATGTGCCAGCGCCAGCTCGGCCTGGTCCAGCGGAGCGGCGGCGTCGGAAACAAGAATGACCGCGTCAGCGTCCGCGAGGACATCAAGAGCGGCAGCCGTGCGAGGCGACCTCGGATCGCCGATCGCCGGGGTGTCGATGAGTACCAAACCCGCGGACAGCAGATCGCGCGGGACCCCGACCTCGACCCGCCGCAGCGAGCCGGCCGGCCGGGCACCGACCTCGCCGGTCAGCTTCTCGATCTCGACCGGGACGCGTTCGTCAGCGCGCCCGACGAGCGTCGCACCGGGTTCGGCCGCGTACTTGACTTCGATCGGCACCGCGGGGGTCGCCGCGTCGCCGACCGGGCAGACCGGCGCGTTCAGCACCGCGTTGACCAGGTAACCCTTGCCTTGCTTAGGGAATCCGAGCACAGCGACCCGCGTGCCTCCCGGTGGCCGGTCCCGACGCCGGCGAAGGCGCTGGGCCAGATCCTCGCGGCCGTGCGTCCGGCAGGCATCCGAGGTCTCAGCGAGCACTTCGAGCCAAGCTGGAGCCGTCACGGCGAACAAGTGTCCCCCGTGTACGGGGAGTATCCGAACCGGGTGGTGGCTCCGCGGTCGCACCCAGACCGCAGAGCCACTCCCGGACTACCCTTGCTCAGAGGGAAATGTGCAGCTCACCGCCGCCGTGCGAGGTCTCCGCACCGGCGTGCAGGTCAAGGCCGAGGCCCTGGTGCCCGAGGTCGGAGACCGTCGAGACGGTGTCGTGCACCATGCCCACGCCAGCGTCGGTCCCGGTGTGCGCCTCGGTGGCGGCGTCGGAACGCTCCGTCTCGCCGTGCGAGATGAGCGAGTGCGCCTGCTGGGTCACGCCGTTCACAGCGTGGTTCAGGCCGTCGGCGCTGAGCGCGCTGCTCAGGCTGCCGACGTGCTCGGTGACGGACCCGACAGCGTCGCTGACGTGCCCGGCAACCCCGCCGCCGGCTTCGGTCGCGTGGGCAGCGACCTGTCCAGCGGAGTTCGCGACCGGCAGGTCGCTGACGTTGACCGGCGAAGCGGCCGCGAGCTCGCCGCCGACGTGCTGCACCTGCGAGATGGCACCGTCGGCCGCGGCGGCCGCCTGCCCGCTCGCCTGCGCGACGGCGCTGGAGTCCAGCCCGCTGGCCAGGTCGTTGCCCAGGGCGAGTGCACTGGTCGGGTTCTGCACCAGCGCGGTGACGGAGGCGGCAGCGTTCTGCACGTCGCCGACTCCCGGAACCGAGGGCAGCCCCGGAACGGCCGGGACAGCCGGAACCGACGGCAGCTCGCCGGCCGCCGGCAGCGCCGGAACCGCGCTGGCGACGTCACCGAGACCAGGCAGCGCGCCGACGCCCGGGAGAGCACCGGCACCCGGCAGCTCGCCGAGGCCGGGCACCGTCGGAAGGTCGCTGAGGCCCGGGAGCTCGCCGGCTGCCGGCAGCGCCGAAGCACCGGCCACGTCGCTGACGACGGGCAGTTCGCCGAGGCCAGGCAGGTCGCCGACGGCCGGAAGCGCGTCCGCGCCCGGCAGCTCGCCGAGACCGGGCAGGTCGCCCACGCCCGGCACCGCCGGCAGCTCGCCGAGGCCCGGAAGCTCCGGCGCGCCTGCGGACGCCGCCGCACCGCCGGCCGGAAGGCCGAGCGAGGCGGTGAGCGCCTGCAGCTGCTCGATCGCGCCCTGCGGGCCGTCGCTGAGCGCAGTGGTCAGGTCGCCCGCCTGGGGCAGGTGCCCAAGCGAGGCCAGGTGGTCCACCGGGACGTAGTCGAGCACCAGCGGCGCGACCTCGTTCACGTCGGCGGCGCTGATGTCGCCCAGCCCGGCAGCGGCCAGCGCGGCCTGCGGGTCCTGGCCGAAAGCGGCGAGCGCGGACGGGTCTTGGAGCAAGGTGAGCGTGAAGTCGTGCAGAGTCTGCACCGGGTCCATCGGGGATCTCCACTTGTCGTGATTACGGGGGATGCCCGGCCCTCCCCGGCCGGGCGTGGCGCTCAAGGTAGGGACGGGGCACCCCCGCTCACATCGGGGTTTACACCCAGTCGCGCCTCGCTCAGCCGTTAGGGGGTCGATATGAGATCGTTAGGGAGTTAGGGGATCGGACACGCGGAACCCGGTTGGGTTAAATCCCACCCCACTCTTGCCCGTCTGACCCGAACGGGTGAGGATGCGTATCCGTTCAGTAAGTTGCGCCCCTTGGCCGAACCCTGACTGCGACGAAGGGAGGAAGCGGCGGTGCCCTACGTGCTCGGCATCGACCTCGGCACTGTCCGGACCCACGCCGCGCTCCGTCTCGGGCAAGGCGACCGGTGGGACGATCCTGAGCCGTTGTGGCTGGGCGAGACCTCGCCGGCGACCGCGACCGCACTCTTCCTCGACGACGAGGGTTACCTGCTCACCGGCGACGCGGCCACCCAAGCCGGTGTCGCCGAACCGTCCCGGCTGGTCACCGGTTTTCACCGCCGCATCGGCGACGACGTGCCGGTCTTCATCGGCAGCGAACCCTTCACCCCGGAATCCCTGACGACAGTCTTCATCGAAGGCATCGCCGACGTCGCGGCCAGTCAGACCGGCGGACCACCACGCCAGCTCGTTGTCACCCACCCCGGCGACTGGGGCGGCTACCGACGCGAACTGCTGCGCCAGGCACTGGCGGAATCCGGTTTCACCGCGGTCACCCTCGTTCCTAGCGCAGTCGCCGCTCTCTACGCCCATCTCCCGGAGCCCGGTGCGGGAGACCGGACAGCCGCAGTATGCGAGTTCGGCCCGGACGGTGTCGCCGTCACTTTGGCGACCGCTTCCGGAGCCAGCGGCTGGATCGCCCGCAACAGCACCGAAGGCGTCGCCCCGGGTTCCGCGGTCAGCACCGCGTTCGGGCTCGCGCAGGCGGCCAACGTCGCCCCCGAGTCGCTGGCCGGCATCGTGTTCTGCGGCGACCCCGGGCCAGGCGCCCTGCCCGGACGTCTGCCCTGCCCGTTTTTCACCGGCCCGCAACCCGCGCACACGGCCGCCGTCGGTGCCGGGATTCTCGCCAGTCAGCGGACGAGGCCTCTCGCGCGACGGGAAGCCCCCGCCCCCGAAACCACCTTGCTGCCGAGAGTCGACCGCGAACCCGAACTTCCGGAGAGACCCGAGCGGCCGCCGGTGGAAATCACTCCATTCACGCTGCCGGAGCCCGAGGGCGCTGCCAAACTGTTGCGTCGATGGCGACCACTCGCCGCCGCGGCGGCAGTGCTGGCGATCAGCTCCTCGATCCTGATCGCGGTCCTCACGTCACACGAAGCGACCGCGGACAAGGAACCTGTTTCTCCCCGTCCCCCTGTCCTGAGCTCGTGCGCCCACCCAGCCACAGCTCCCTCCGGTGAAGGTCACTGTTGAACGCACTGCTGGCGAAAACCGGCAACGACGCCGTCCACCCCGCAGCCCGCCGCCTCCTCGAAGAACTCGCCGACAGCCCCGCAGCCCCGGTCCGGCTCGTCGTCGTAGCACCAGGCGGCTACGGCAAGACTGCATTGCTGGGCGCCCTCGACCGCAGCTACCGCGAAGCGGGAGTCGAGGCCACCGTCATCGACGACGCCGACCAGCTCGACGACGAAGACCTGACCAGGCTCACCATGCTCGCTGCCGCCAAAGAGGGACCGCTCGTGGTGGCACACCGCCCGCACCCTCGCGCGCAAGCATTGCGGACCCTCGGCGAAACACTGCTGCTGCCGCCGCTGACTGTCGAAGAAGTCGGCAAGCTCGCGAAACAACTCACCGGCCGCACTGCGGACGCCTCCGCTCTGCACGCCAGCACCGGCGGTGTTCCCCGTCTCGTGGAACGTGTCGTCACCGCCCGCCTCGCCGACTTCCGCGCCGAGCTAGCCGCACTCGACGACGACGTTCTCCGCTACCTCATCGCTGCCGAGGCCGGCGCGGCCCGCAACCTCGACTTGCTCTGCTCCTTGCTGGAGCGCACACCAGACGAACTGCCCGAAGTCGTCGACGGTGCCCGCGCTACCGGTCTCCTCGACGCTGAAGACGTTCTTCTTCCTGCCGCCGCCGAAGCAGTGCGCGCTTACGGGCCGCCCGCCCGCCGTCTGGCGGTGTTGCAACAACTCGTGGAAGCACAGCTGACCCGCGGTCTGCCCGTACTTGACCTCGCGACCTCTCTGCTCGATGCCGGCAGCTCCGGTGCCTCCGCAGCAACCGCATTCGCAACCGCAGCAAGCGAAGCACTCCCCACCGATCCGAAACACGCCGCTCGCCTCTTCGAAGCCGCGGCCGAAGCCGGGGCTCGCGACGCCGCAACCATTACTGGCTGGGCCCGCGCCGCCGCACTGTCCGGCGACCTGGACACCGCCCTCCGCCTAGGCGACGGCATGCTGTCCGGCGAAGACCCCGAAGCTCGAGCCGCTGGCGCCGAGATCGCCGCGACAGTCCTGGCCCACCGCGGCGAACTGGCCCGAACCGCAGAGCTGTACCGCTGGGCCGCAGCCACGGACAGCTGGTCCCGCCAGCACGCAGTCACTCCGGCGCCCGACGCCGGTGGACATGGTTCCACTACAGCAGGCAACGAAAGTCTCGCCGCCGCTGCAACGAGCCGCCAAGCCGCGATCCACCCCACGCCAGCCAGCTCGACAAGCTCTCAGGCTTCCCCGAACGCTGCCGGATCCCCCAGCGATCCTGCTACTGCGTACGTCTCCAACGGCAATCCCTCGTTCCCAACGTCGCCCCAACCAAATGGCGAAAGCTATCGCTGGGTAGGCCCGGGCGCGGTGGATGCGTTCGCCACGATCGCCCTCGTCGGAACCGGCCAGACCACCGACGGTCAAGTTGTCGCCACGGTCCCGATGCCGGGAGCCGCTCCAACGTTGTTCACCGGTGCCGCAGCGCGAACAGCGAACGGAATCGTGGAATCGGTCGTCGGTTGCGGAACAGAAGCGTTGCCGACGCTGGTAGGCGCCGCAGCAATGCTCGAACCAGCGGTCGGCGGCGCACCGCTTCCGGACAGTCCAGCCGCGCTCGCCGCACTTGCCGGGCTGCACGCTGGTGAACTGGCGCTCGCAGAATCGGTGCTGGAACGAGCACTGGCCAGCAGCGTCGGCGGCGACCTGCTCGCCACCCGGCACCGACTGCTGCTCGGCTGGGTCGCGATGACCGGCGGCCACCTCGCCGCCGCGACTGAGCATCGGGATGCCGTCGCTGGCACCAAACTCGAAGCCCGCGACGAGCTGTTCTTCGCGACACTAGAACTCGGCCTAGCGCGGCGGGCCAGCGATCTGGTCGGGCTGCAGCAGTCGTGGGAGCGGGCATATCAGGCGTCCATGCGCCAGCAAGTGGACTTGTTCACGCTGTTGCCGCTGGGCGAACTGGCAATCGCCGCCGCCCGGACCGGTGCGCACGCCAAGTTGTCCCGTCGGCTAGAGCGCGCCCACGCCATGCTCGACCGTCTCGGTAACCCTCCTTTGTGGACGGTCTCACTGTGCTGGCACGAACTGCACGCCGCGATCACCACGGAAGACCGCGCCACTGCCGAACGGCAACTGGCAGCACTCAACCGCTTCGCGGACTGCGGCCGTTATCCGGCCGCGCTCGCCCGCGCCGCTGGCTGCTGGCTCGCCGTGCTCAGCGGCACGTTCTATCCGGGCGAAATCTCCGCAGCAGCCGCGGAACTTCACGAACTGGACTTGTGCTGGGACGCTGCCCGGCTGGCTGGCCAAGCCGCGATCCGCACCTCGGACCGCAAGGCGATGGTCCAGCTCCTCGAGGCGGCTCGCCAGTTCCAAGGCACGACTGGACGTCTTGAGTCCGCCACACCGGCACCAGGCGCGACGACCGGTTTGAGCGCACTGAGCGAACGCGAACTGGAGGTCGCCCGCTTGGTTGTCGACGGCCTGACTTACAAACAAGCTGGCAGCAAGCTCTTCATCTCCGGCAAGACTGTCGAACACCACATGGCCCGCATCCGCGGCAAGCTCGGTGCCGCAGACCGCCGTGAACTGCTCGCGACGCTGCGCGAACTGCTCGCCAAACCGACCGTGCACTGAGTCGTGAACGACCTCAGTCCCGGCTGGGGCCAAAACGCTCGGTCCGGATCGACTGCGGCGAGTGTCCCAGCGCGAGCATGATGTCCGCGGCTGTTTCGACGAACCCGGTCGGCCCGCAAATGTACGTGGTGGCACCGAACTCAGCGGGCCACGCAGCGGTGTTCAACGTGCCGACGTCGATGCGCCGCGGAATGCCGGATCGCCCTTCTGGTAACTCTCGCGTGTAAACGTAGGTGATGTCCAAGCCCGCGTACGGCCGGCGAAGCTCCTCGGCGTAGTACAGCTCCGCCGGGGTACGCAGCGAATAGACAAGCCGGAACAAAACTTTGCTGCCAGCTTCGCGACGAGCCCGGATCATCGACATCAGCGGAACGATGCCTGCACCACCGGCGACGAGCAACACTGGGGCCGAATCGGTGGGACGCCATACGAACCAGCCGCCGATCGGGCCGCGGATCTCGACCGGGTCGCCGATCGCGTAAGGGCCAGTGAGGTGTTCGGACACTTCGCCGTCGGCTACCCGTTGCACGGTCAGTTCGATTCGGTCGCCGTTCGTCGGCGCGGCGAGCGAGTAGCTGCGTTGTGCGGTGTAGCCGTCAGCTGCAGTGAGGCGAACGTCGACGTGCTGCCCCGTGAGATGGCCCGGCCACCCTGGGATGTCGAAGACTAGCGTGCGCGCGGTCGGAGTTTCCTGCCGGATCTCCGCGAGCCGGGCGACGCGCCACGCTAGTCGCCCTGATACCGCTGTTCCCGCCATGGATCTCCGTAGTCGTGGTAGCCGGCCGTTTCCCAGAATCCCGGATCGTCCTTCGTGGAGAGCCGCAGTTCGCGCACCCACTTAGCGGACTTCCAGAGGTAGAGGTGCGGCACCAGCAGCCGGGCGGGGCCGCCGTGTTCCGGGGTGAGTGGTTTGCCGCCGTACTCGTAGGCGATCCACGCCTGCCCGCCGAGGAGGTCCGCGAGCGTAAGATTTGTGGTGTAGCCGCCATAGGAGTGCGCCATAACGTAATCAGCGGCTGTATCGAGATCTCCGACGAGTGCTTCTACGGGCACGCCGCGCCAACGAGTGTCCAGTTTGGACCATTGAGTGACGCAGTGGATGTCGACTGTGATCTTCTCGCTCGGCAAAGCCATCAGCTCCGGCCACGACCACGAGCGACGTTCGCCGCTCTCGGTCACCACCGCGAACTCCCATCGCTCGGTGCTCACCCGAGGGGTGGGCCCGGCCGAGAGGACCGGGAAATCCTCGGCGAGGTACTGCCCTGGCGGCAGCCGCGGGTCGGCACCACGGGCGCGTCCCGTGAAGCCAGGTGTGACGACTCCCATCGCGCTCCCTTCGGACGTATCCGACAGCTCAGGCTCTGGACGCGAGACTACCCGCGCACGTGCAACCCGAGCGACGTGACGAGTACCGCCGCCTGCTCCGGGGACACGATCGCGCCGGTCAGCGACGCACGAGTCAGATCGAGCGACGACAGGTCGCTTCCCCGCAGCTCAGCGCGCGTCACGTCGATGTCCTGCAGCTCCGCCCCGGACAGATCCACGTCGCTGAACACGGCTCCCGAGCACTTCGCCTTGGTGAGGTCCGCTTCCCGCATCCGGACCCCTTGGAACGTGACTCCACGCAGGTCGGCGCCGTTCAAGCCGACGAAAGACCAATCTCCGCCGGTCACGCGCAACGGTCGCAGGCCGCAGTCCTGGAATCGGCTGCCGACCAGCTTGCACCCGGTGAATTCGGCGTCGAAGAGGTTGCACCCCTTGAACACGCATCCGGTGAACGCCGAGTCTGTGTGCCAGGAAGCGTTGAACTGGACGTTTCCGAACACACAGTCCAGGAAGGTGACACCGCGCGTGACCGCCTCGGTGAGGTCGACCTGGTGGAACTCACAGCGCACGTATTGCCGCGCTGTGAACTCCTCCGCGTACCAGTCTTCCCGCCGGTAGACGCGGTCTTCGACCGTCTCGATGACCGGCGGCTCCTGGTCGTGTTCAGGCATTCGCCAAGCCTAGTTCGCTCCCCCGCCGACCGGGCACCGGAGCGACGTCAAGCGCCGCACGGGCTACGGGACTCTACCTGGAGGTGGCCAGGGTCACCGGGGACCGCCGCACGTGCCGCGCCGCCTGTTGCTCGTCGACTTGCGTGGTCGTCCTCTTCCGCTCCGTTACGCGGCTCATGCCATAGCGAGGAGCGGTCTCCTCAGGACAGCCATACGATGGCCGGATGAGCGATGGCCGATGGTTCGATGCCTGGGTGCCCTGGCCCGAACTATCGGGCTTGGCCGCCGCGGGCCGGGCACTGCTGCCCGCAGTGCCCGCGACCCCGGCCGCGCTCGCCCGGACCGTCACCGAGCAACTGGTGGGCCGTCGCCTTACGACAACGGTGCAAGGCCACGAAGTTGGCCTGACCCTCACTGAACTCGATTACCCGGCCGACTCATTGCGTCTGGCCACCGGTCGGGTGGGAGACGTCCGCATTGTCGCCGAAGATGTCGACTGGCCCGTTCCGAACAGTTCGGCGGCCCCCGCTCAGCACGACGCTGACAGCCCTGCCGACACTGCTGGTTCGTCTCGAAACGGAGCGGCCGCAACAGCGTCGAACGCGCGTGGCGAAACGAAGGACCCGACCACCTTGGGCCCATCCGACATGCCTGCGGAGAAGGGCACGCGACCTCCCGCCGACAAGATGAGCGAGACTGACCGTCCGCCGGACACGGCCGGTCTTGCGGCCGGCCGCATCGAGCAGTCCTCCGGCGGCCGAACTGACGCACCCCCGCTCGGTCCACAAGAGAACAAGGCATCGTCGGATTCTTTTCAGCCGCAACGTGATCGACGAAGCGCGGAAGCCGCACCAGGTGTCGCAGCCCGGCGACCGACCTCGACACCTGACGCAGCAAGCGCGGAACCGCACGAAGCTGAACGGCCGACTTCTCGACGCGACTCCGGACGGCCCTCGACCGGGCGCGAAGCCGGCTCTGCAACCCGGCCATCCGCCGAGACGCCTCCACAGCCAGACGTCGACCGCATTCCGCTGCGGCGCGTAACCGTGCTCGCCAAGGACGTACGGCTTCGAGGATTGCCTTCACCAGCGGTGCTTCCCGGATCTGTCGAACTCGAGATAGAAGTGAGCGGGACAGTGGTGCGGGATCGGGTCGCCGCGGCACGTCCGGACATGATCGCGACTCCGCACGCGGAGGGGTTCCGGGTGCGCTGGCGGAAGCATCCTCACTGGGGACATTTGACCCTCGTCGCGGACATCGAAGACGAAGCAATAGTGCTGACCCCGACCGCATTGCGCCTCGGACGGTGGACGAGACGTCCGCCGAAGCGGATCCGGCCGATCGCGCTTCCCCTCCCGGATCTGCCGAAAGGGATGCGCCTGACCGGAATCCGGCCGGGCGAAGACGAGCTCGCGCTGACGATCGCAGCCGACGAATGGCCCGGACGGCTCGCCCGGATTCCGTTGCCGGACATGCTGACCTGGCTGACGACAGCGGCAATGACACTGACACTTCCCGGATTCGGATCACGGTCCCTCCCCTGAACCGGCGGCGGCGCCCACCGGACCCCTTGTGGGCCCGAGCAATGGACGCGGTGCCGCCGTGATCCAGAGTGCTCGAACAATCGTTCGAAATCATCACTCGTTCGGGGATAGATCGAAAACCGTTGGCGCACAAGGAAAACTCGAAAACAGCCCAAAATCCTGTCGGTGCGGTCGGCTAACCTCGGAATCGAGCCGTCAGTTCGCTCCGAGGGGATACCGCCGATGACAGCCACCGCAGAACTTGCCCGAAGACCTCGGCCCCATGCCGGGTCTCCGCAGGCAAACGCACGTTCAGAGCGACGCTTGTTCCTCCACCGGGAGGCAGACTTCGAACCGGGTGTCGCCCGGCTTGGACGTCACCTTGATGTCGCCCGAGTGCCGTTCCACTACGATCCGCCACGAGATGTCCAGCCCGAGACCGGTCCCTTCGCCCACACCCTTGGTGGTGAAGAACGGCTCGAAGATGCGCTGGCGCACCTCTTCCGGGATTCCCGGCCCGGTATCGCCGATCTCGACGCGCACCTGCTTGCCGACCTGCCAGGTGCGCAAGGTCAGCGTTCCCTCGCCGCCCATGGCGCCGACGGCGTTGTCGATGATATTGGTCCACACCTGGTTCAGTTCCGCAGCGTAGGCAGGGACCCGGTCGATCGAGCAGTCGTATTCCTTGACCACACGGATTCCCTCGCCGAGCTTGCCCGACATCATCACCAGCGTGGAGTTGAGTCCTTCGTGGACGTCGATGAACTGGTGCGGGGCGCGATCCATTTGCGAGTACTGCTTCGCCGCGCCCACGAGCGTGGAAACCCGGCTGGTCGAGTCTTCGATCTCGCCCATCAGCATCTCGGTTTCGAGTGCGTACGCGAGCCAGCGGATCGCGCCGTCGAGCAGGCCTTCGCCCACCGACTCGAGTACGTGGTCGAGGTTCGTCGGGGTGAGCCCGGCAGCGACGAAAATGCTGGCGAGATCCCAGCCCTGGTCGATGCCGTGGTCGTCCAGCCAATCGCCGATCTCGTCCTCGCGATCGGCCTGTTGCATCGCGGAGAGCTTGGGCGCGTCGCCGACCTGCTTCACCAAGCGTTCCTGCACGTCGAGCAGCAACTCGAGCAGGTTCGGGTCGATGTCTTTCTTCGCCAGGATCGCCAGCTTGTGCCGCATGCCGGCAACTCGCTCCCGCAACGCGGCGGTGGCCCGCACCGCGGCCGCGGCCGGATTGTTGAGTTCGTGCATGAGCCCGGCGGACAGCTCGCCAAGGGCGACGAGCCTGCGGCGCGACGACACCAGCGCGTCGGTGTTGCGCCAGCCGAGATACATCCCTTCCAGCAGGTGCGCGGCCATCGGGAACCACTGCCGGAATTCGACGGCGAACTCCGCGGCGGGAAGCGTGAGGAAGGTCAGGTCGCTAACGGCGTAGATCGTCGCGCCGTAGGTGGCTTCGCTGTCCTGATAGGCGAGGAATTGCGTTGCGCCGCAATAGGAACCGCGCTGATCGGACCGCTTCATCTCGACCTCGGCACCGGCCACCACGCGGGTCATCCGCAGCGCACCGTTGAGCAGGACGTAGAAGCAGGTGGCCGGGTCGCCCTCGCGGATCACCACGGAGTCAGCCTTGAACTCCTCGCGCACCGCGTTCTGCTCGATCCAATCGAGCTGCGCGTCAGAGAGATGTTCGAACAAGAACAGACCGCGCAATTCCTCGCGCGACAAGGCGGGCTGAGTCACTGTTCCTCCAAGTAACGGTGGACCAGGGTCACGGCCATGGCGCCCTCGCCGACGGCGGACGCTACGCGTTTCACCGACTGCGAGCGCACGTCTCCGGCCACGAACACGCCGGGCACTGACGACTCCAGGTAATGCGGATCGCGGTCAAGGGTCCATCCCGGCGGCCTGCGCCCGTCCTCTACGAGGTCCGGGCCGGTCCGGACGAATCCGTGGGCGTCCCGGAGGACGCTCTTCCCCAGCCACTCCGTACGCGGAGCGGCTCCGATGAAGATGAAGAGGTGTTCCGTGTCGAGTTTCTCGGTCACGCCGTCTTTGCAGACCGTGATGGACTCGAGGTGATCGTCCCCATGAGCCTTCACCACCGTCGTATGCGTACGGACGTGGATGTTCTCGATCGCGGCGATCTGCTCGATGAGGTAGTGCGACATCGACGATTCCAGCGACGCGCCGCGCACCAGCAGCGTCACGTCAGTGGCGTGCTGAGCGAAGAACACCGCCGCCTGACCCGCGGAGTTCGCGCCGCCGACGATGTACACGTGGTCGTTCGAGCACTCAGGTGCTTCCGTCGCGGCGGAGCCGTAGTAGACGCCGCGGCCGGTCAGCTCCTCGATTCCCTCGGCTTCCAGCGCTCGGTAATTGACGCCGCTGGAAAGGATCACCGAGTGCGCCGCGATCTCGGATCCGTCGCCGAAGATCACGACCCGGCTGGACCCACGCGCTTCCAGACCCACGACGTCGCGTGCCGTAAGCACCTCGGCGCCAAACTTCTGCGCCTGGCGACGGGCTCTGTCCGTGAGCTGCGCGCCGGACACTCCGTCCGGGAAGCCCAGGTAGTTCTCGATCCGCGAACTGGTTCCGGCTTGCCCGCCAGTGGCCTTGCGCTCGACCAGCACGGTCCGCAGCCCCTCGGAAGCGCCGTACACCGCGGCACCCAGTCCGGCCGGGCCGCCACCGATCACCACCAGGTCGTAAAACTCCTGCGCGGGCTGGGTAGAAAGGCCCACCGCATCGGCGATCTCGCTTCCCGATGGCTGTTTCAGGACCGTGCCGCCCGGCGTCACGACGACCGGGATGTCGGTCTCACACGCGTCCGCGGCTTGGAGAATGCGGCCGGCTTCTTCGTCGTCGACCGAGTACCACCGGTACGGGACAGCGTTGCGAGCGAGGAAGTCACGCACCCGGAACGAAGGTGCGGAGTACCGGTGTCCGATCAGCTTCGTTTCTTCCACCGGACGATCGCCGACCGCGAGCCACGTCTCGACGAGCGAGTCGATGACCGGGTACAGCTTCTCCTCGGGCGGGTCCCATGGCTTGAGCAAGTAGTGGTCGACGTCGACCACGTTGATCGCCTGGATCGCGGCGTCGGTGTCGGCGTAGGCCGTGAGCAGCGCGCGCCGGGCGTTGGGGAAGAGATCCATCGCCTTCTCGAGGAAGACGATGCCGTCCATGTGCGGCATGCGGTAGTCGGCGAGGATCGCCGCGACGGCGTCGCCGCGCAGTTTGATCTCGCGAAGTGCGTCGAGGGCGTCGGCACCCGAATCGGCGCGGATGACGCGATAGTCCTTGCCGTAGCGGCGACGCAGGTCACGCGCCACCGACCGCGAAACGGCAGGGTCGTCGTCGACGGTCATCAGGATCGGCTGGCTCACACGGCACAGCCTACGGTGTTCCACCAGCCGCCGTGGCAAGCAACAGAACCAGGGACCGGGGCCCGTCGCGGCCGCCACCGCGGCGGGCACCGGTTGTCCAGGTGGCGGCTACGGGTAGCGCACCAAGTTCACCGGTTTCGTGCCCTCCGGGGTCGTCGCGCCGACGTCGTTGATCACGTGGGTGATCGTTCCCTGATGGTTGAGCGAAACCGTCACCATGTCGTGGAACCGCACGTCCGGCCCGACCGGGGCGGCGAAGGCGTGCGAGCAGGCCACCGAGGGGTTCGTGTTGAAGAAGCAGTAGCTGCCCAGACCCCAGGCTTCGTGGCTGGCCACGTCCGAGGCGACCTGGTAGGCGGGGTAGCCCGTCGTCTCGCCGTTCATCCAGCTGGCCTGGTCGGGGACGTCGTAGGGCATCTCGTTCTGGAAGAAGTAGGTGCGCCCGCCGTTCCCGTTCCAGACCACCTGCGTCTTCTGGAAGTGCTCGACGAACAACCCGTAGACGGTCACGTCGTTGCCGTTCACTACCAGGCCGGTGTCGGCGGTGTTGGCGCTCCAGCCGACCTGACTGTCGTCGGCTCCGTGGTCCGCCCGCCAGAGCCAAAGGTGGTCGCCGATCACGTCGTTGCTGTTGACGACGAGGCTGGTGCGTGCTTTGCCCGCGACGGCCCCGCCGACGCGGAAGAACACGTCGTGCAGCGACGTCGGGTTCGCCGAGTGGTCGGCATCCGCCTCTGGAGCACCGACTTGCATGAGCACGGGCGACGAGGTCGTTCCGGCGTCGATCAGCAGGCCGGCGATCTTCACCCCGTCCACGTCGTCGACATTGATCGCGGTGATCCCGCCGTCCGGCACCAAGGTCGCGATGCCAAGGCCGAGGACGACAGTGTCCGGACGGGACACGTGGAGCGACTGCTCAAGCTGGTACACGCCCGGGGTGATCAGGAGGTTCTTGCCCGCCGTCAGCGCCGCGTTCATCTCGGCCGCGGTAGCGCCGGGCTTCGCGACGAAGAACTGGTCGATCGGCAGCGAAACGCCTGGCGCGCTGTCGTGTTCCCAGGTGACTCCAGATGTCTGGGTTCGGAGCGCGGGCACGAAGACCCGGTAATGCCCGGCCTCGTCGATCTGGAGGCACGGCTTTTCGCGCACGAGCGGGGTCTGGTCGATCGTTGTGTAGGGTGGGTCGGGGAAAGTTCCGGCAGGCGCACCGTCCACTCCGACGAACACCATGTTCCAAGTGGACCCGTACCAGCTGCCGAACTGCGAATCGCGCGAGATCCATTGCTGCTGCGACCCGGAACGGACCTGGCCGTCGATCTTCGTGTCCGAGATCCAGCCGCCGCTCGACCAGCCGCCGCCGTCGTCGAGGCGGAGATCGCCGCGGACGTGCATCCGCCGGTACGGGCTCGCTTGCGAAACGGCCCACTGATCCGCGCCCCCGGCCGGGTTCACCGACAGGTTCTCCGCGCCGCGCCAGAAGTTCTGGGTCGCGTTGTTCGGGGGGAACCAGTCCGCCTCTACGTGCACCGCGCCGTTGATCGTCACCGCGTCGGGAGTGCTGCCCAGTCCGAGGATTTGGGTGTAGAAGCCGACGTTCACGTCGTTGGAGTACGTGCCCGGCTTGAACAGCACCGCATAGCGCTCGCTGCCGAACTGGTTCTTCTCCTGCTCCGCGAAGATCGCGTCCAGCTTGCGCTGGATGCGCGCGCTCGGCATCGACGGATCGAAAATGACGACGTTCGGCCCCAGGTCCACTTGTCCCGGCGGCGGAGAAGTAGTGCCACCCACGGAGATCAGTGTGAACGACTGGCCGGTGGCGGCCTGACGGCCGTGCTGCTGCGGCTTCGCGCGGTCGGCAGACAGCCCGGGCGAGCACGGTTCACCTTCTCGGCCGGCATCAAGATCGACAACCGCATCAGCCGGATGCGCTGGCCATTGCGGGTCAAGCTCGGCGGACGGGTGTCGCGGCGGGGCCGCGGCGCAGTGCGCTTCCGAGACTTCTTTGTGTTTCGGGAGAGGAGGCCAGGAGGGGCGGGTGGCCGTCTCCGCATCGCCCTCGTGGGTGAGTTGAAAGTGCCAATCGTGCGCGTTTGTTCCGGTGCTGATGTACGAGCGGGCCAGCGAGACGGATCTGGCGGGCCGATGAGCAGTGGTTTGCTGAGCGTTCGCCGCGATAGCTTCGCCGGGCCACGTTTCGGCGTTCGCTTCAGGGGAGTGATCGAGCGGCGCTCCGCCGTGCCGGGCCGGGAGGTGGCCAGCCGGGTTCGGAAGTGTCAGAGCCAGGGCAGCCACTCTCTGTGATTCGGGACCCATTGCCACCTCCTCGCCGAGACGGGACCGCCGGGGCGACCTCGGCCCGGGAGGCGGTCCGCCGCATCCAGGGGTCGGCTCGAAGTCGCGACTGCGGGAAAATGTAACCGCGGGCACATCGACACTCAACGCAAACCTGAAGAAAAGTCAGGAAGGGCAGTCGACCTGCACAAACATGCCAGAGCGGCCGGCAGTTGCCTGGGCCAGACCAGCTTGACCTGGCATCCGGGAGCGCCTGCGGCGCATAACCGACCCCCTGACGCGAGCCCTGAAGCCGGGGTGTACTGTATGTCCATACGAGATGCGGAGTTCACCTCTGCTTCGGGGCTATGGCGCAGCTGGTAGCGCACCTCACTGGCAGTGAGGGGGTCAGGGGTTCGAGTCCCCTTAGCTCCACCGTGACGAAACACCGCCCACCGGATCTAAAGGTCCAGGCAGGGCGGTTTTTTCGTATAGCAGCATCCTGAGATTTGCGATGCCGAACTCCAGCTACCGTTCAGTAGCTGGAGCAATCCTGGAGCAGGCCGCGACCCCGTTTGAATGTGGGCACCGGCGCTGCTCCAGAACAGCCGACCTATTGGGCGATATCGCAAAGGTTCTTCGGCGTATGAAGTCGCGGACGCTCAACTGAGCGAAAGCGATCTGCCGGGCCGCAGCACAGCGTTTCTGGGAGGGTAATGGGCTTCGACAGCCCTGTTCGACTCACCAATGATCATTTGGCTGACGCGCGGAGAGACACTGGCTGGCTGCCTGCAATTCTGGAATCTGCGCGCGCTCCGCCCCCTCCGTATGGCCTCGATGGTCGTGTAGTAGTCGATCAGGTTGCGGCTGGCCGGGTCGGCGGCGACCCAGTCCGCGGCTAGCGGGCTGCGGACCGCGGTGACGCGGCCGCCTTCGTCGTAGAGGTAGTCGTTGTTCTCCGCCCCGGGGTCTTCGATCCGGGCGAGCCGACCCTGGACGTACCATAATGCGGTGTCGGTGCCGTCCCAGTAGCTGATCCGGCAGAGCATCTGCGACGGCGGCAGCGCATCGGCTCCGGCCGGGACTTTGATGCTGCCGTAGCAGTCGTCGCCGGCGCGGTTGTAGTGCAGCGTGTGCGCGCGACCCCGACACCGGATCCTTGATCTGCACCAGCCGCGACGGGGCGCCGTTGTAGACGTTCTGCAGCGCAGCGGGTTTGCGCGAATCCAGCGCCGAGGCTTGAGTGTCGAGCTTGCCGTCGGCGCGGAAGGTGAACACGGTGCCACCCTCGTGCAGCGTGACCCGCCCGCCGGTGTCGAGTGCGAGGACGCCGTCTTCGCCCTCGGGCGGGGTGTAGCCGCCGGTGCTCTTCTTGGTCCAGGCGTGCTTGGCACCGGTGGCGTCGGTGAGGACGATGTTCTGGTCGGTGATCTTGGCCTCGGTGTAGCTGGCACCGTCGCCGTCCAGGTCGGCCGAAAGCGTCCAGCCCTGCGGCAGGGCTGGCAGGTCGTTGGTGAACAGCCAGTCCGCCGGGACGATCTGCGGCGCGACGGTCGTGTTGTCGGTGGTGCGGACGAACAGCCGCATCTTCGCCGCGCCGGTGGCTTCGGCGTTCTCGACCTTGATCGGCACCCGCTGCCCGGCGGTCAGCGTCACGTTGGTCGATTCGGTCCAGTTGACGTCGCTGGGGACGCCGACGTCGTAGACCTTCGCGCCGTTGACCCACACGACCGCGCCGTCGTCGTGCACCCCGGCGAACTGGTACGTGCCGGCGACCGGGGCCTGGAAGAAGCCTTCCCAGCGGGTGACGAACCAGTCCGCGGGCAATGCGGGCGGGAACGGCGACGCGGTGCCCCAGTCGACGTTGACCTGCGGTTCGGTCCGCACCAGCACCGGCTGCTGGGCGTCGCTGATCAGGCCGTTGTGCGAGAGGTCGACGAAGTAGGAAGCCTTGAGGCCCTTGGGTTCCCGCTGCTGGGAGTTGAAGGTGAAGCTCAGTCCGGCGTTGCCGCCGACGGTGGTGAATGTCGGGGTCTGCTGCGACAGCGACGCGTTGCCGTTGGCCAGGTTCACCGTCACCGGGCCCGCGTCGTCGGTCGGGGACGGACCGCGGTCGCCGATCCGCTGGTCGGCTTTCAGGTGCCCGACCCAGGTCGAGGTGATCGTGGTGGAGCCGCTGAACGTCATCGCCTGCCAGGTGTAGGCGACGCCGTCCTGCAGGACGCCGGGCGGGATCGTCCAGGTCGGGGCGGGCAGGCAGCCGGACGCGACGATTACGCCGGACTTCGCGTCCGAGCCGGTAGCGACGCGGAAGCAGTACTTCACCGCGTCGCCGTCCGGGTCGGTGACGGGCTTGACCGACAGGGTCGGGGTCAGCGTGGTGACCACCGAGTTGTCCGCCGGGGCGACCAAAGTGGTCGCTGAAGCGGGGCTTCCGGTGTCGACGGTGAGGGTGGCGTTGAGGTTCTTGTACGTCCAGGTGCCCGGGTTTTCCGCGCCGAGCATCATGAAGAACACCGAGCCGTCGCGGGCGTTGACGCGGTCGCGGATGAAGCTCGTGAGGCCTTCGCCGACGAAGCTGCCGACGTCGCCGACGAGTGCGCTGGTCATGTACCCGCCGACGCCGTTGAAGTTGAATCCCGAGGCGTGGTAAAGGTTCGCGTTCCAGGTCTTGAGCGACCCGACGACGCTGGTGTTGCGGGTCAGGTCCATCCGCGCACCGACGACGGTCTTGCCGAACAGCGGCGCGTAGTCCATGTGGAACACGCTGCGGTTGTAGGTGTCGCCCTTGGCCTGGCTGTTGCCGATCCGCAGCCCGCACGCGTCGCAGTTCGTCCCATCGGAACGATACGAGTGCGATTCGGTGACGCCGTAGGTGAACGTCGGGTCGATCGACACCGGGTAGACCCGCTTCGGGTCCTTCAACCAGTTCGCGTCGACCGAGACGGTCAGCCACCACTCGTCACCGGCCTGCTCGAGACCGTAGGCGCCGCCGGTCATCGCGGGCGCGGTCTCACCCTTGCCCGCCGAATCCCAGGTCTCCACCGGCGGCAGCACGATCTTCGCCCTGCCGTCCTTGTCCAGCAGCGAGACCGATCCGGCCTTGGCATCGAGTTTCGGCGTCAGGCCGCCGGTGGCAAGCTTGAACCGCCAGCTCGACCGGCCGTCCGCGGGCGGGCGCTTGAGCTTGATGGTCTCCTTCACCGCGCCCGGCGTGATCTCGTACGCCAGATCCGTGCTCGCAGCGACCTCGGGATAGGTCACCGAATCGCCCTTCACCGCAGCCTGCGCGGGAGCGGCCTGATCCAGCGCGAGACTCGCGGTGTGCCCGGCCGATTCCACCTGCAGCACCGCCGCATCATCCGCCTTGCCCGCCAAGGACGGGCTCAGCGGGTGCTGGTCGGCATCGGACCGCTTGGTCGCCGGGTCGGCTTTCAACGTGGTGTCGACCGGCTGCCACGCGCCCTTGTCGTCCTGGAAGTTCTGCGGCTGGTTCGACTGCCGCACCGAACGGGTGCCGTCCGGGTTCTCGTACTCCGTCGTGAACATCGACCGCGACACCGGCTTCGAGCGCTGCGGGTCGAAATGCGTCCCCGCGCCGCCGTCCAACCGGGACAGCCCGGAGAAATCCGCGCTCGACGGCTTCGCAAGCTGGGGCGTACTCGGCGGTGGCGACGGCAGGAACGGGACGTCGTGCGGATCGACCCTCGCCGGTGTCTCTGCCGGTCGTGCCGGAGCGGCGACCGCTTCGAATGTCCCTCCCCGCGACGCGAACTCCAGCTCGCGCCAACCCGAAAGCACGGCACCGGCAGCTCCGCACAACACCGGCCCGACGCGCTCATACCCGCTGGCCAGGGCACCCGGAAGATCTCGTTCCTCCAGGCTGCGAACCAGTAATCGCTTTGTCCGTATTGTTCCGTTACATCCAGAACAGAGAGCAAGGACACTCTTGTCCAGACCACCCCGGACGCGGTAAAAGCAGCAGGTCACACCGCAAAAACTCCGCCGTACGCGGCGGATGGGTTCGGCAAGCGGCCGACCGGGTGACGATCACTTCGCTAGGAGAGACCTTGACCGCGCTCGCTTCACCGCCCGCCGCGCTTCCTGCTGTCCGGAGATTCCGCGCCGGGGTCGTCGCGCTGGCTGTCTTCGCCGCCGTGCCCGCCGCGCTGGCGTTGTGGACCGCCTTGCGCGCGCCGCGCGGTCACGTCCTGCTCGACTACTGGCACGTGCTCGCGAAAATCACCGACGACCGCGGACATCTCTTGCTGGACCAGGTGTTCACCTACCACCTCGACCAGCCCTTCGTGATCCCCTCGCTGCTGTTCTACGCCGACGCCGCCTGGTTCGGCGGCGACAACCGCGTCCTCACCGTCCTCACCGTCGTCCTCGTCGGCGGGATCGGCGCGTGCCTGTACTCGATGCTGCCGGGTTCCCTTTCCCCGCAACGGAAAGCAGCACTGGCCGCTGGGATGTCGTGGCTGCTGTTCACCTCGCACCTGGCCGAGATCTGGCTGCAAGGCACCAACGGCATCAGCTGGATCCCCGCCGTCTTCTTCACCGTCCTCGCCGCCGCCCAAGCCCACCGCGGCCGCACCTGGACCGCCGCCGCAGCCGCCCTGCTGGCCAGTCTCAGCTTCGGAGCCGGACTCCCTGCCTTCTTCATCGTCGCCGCGATCTTCTTTCTCCGCAAAGAGAACCGGGGCAAAACGTTCGCGATGGCGGCCGCAGGAATGGTCGTCCTCGCCGGCTGGCTGCTCACCAAACCCAGCGGCGCCCAATCTCTGGCCACCACGGCGCTCGACCCCGACGGCCGCCTCTCCGTCGCCGCCGCCGCGCTCGGCAGCCTGTGGTCCGGCGACCAAGCCGTCATCGCAGTCCTCGCCGGAGCCCTCACCGCCGCACTTCTCGTCGCCTGCACCATCGCGGCGAAAAACGATGGGCGCGCCGCGGGATGGATCGGGATCGCCGGATACGCCGCCGCGCTAGCCGTGCTCGTCGCCCTCGGCCGCACCAGCAACCTCGCTCCCGGCGGGAACATCGGCCTCATCAGCCGTTACGCCATCGTCAGCACCCTCGCGCTCATCGCACTCCTCGCCCTCGCGACCATTGTCCGTCCACAGTGGCCGCTCACCGCCGTCGTCATCGGCATCTGCGCCATCTCACTGACCACCCACGCCCTCGGCGGCACCAAAGCCGACCTCACCCGCCGCGGCTACGCCCCGCTCGCCCTCGCCCCCATCGCCCTGCGCACCCAAGCCACCGACGTCCTCGACCAGCTCCACATCCAACGCCAAGTCATCCCCGCCGCCACCGCCCTCGGCGCCTATCCCTTCAACCCCCACTTCACCCTCGGCTGCCACGGCCCCGAACTCGGCACCACCATCAACCCCAACACCGCCACCGATCTGCCCGCCGCCCACGGGGTCGTCACCACCCCGCACCCCACCGGCGGCACCCTCATCACCGGATGGACCGATCTCCACCCCGACTGCGTCCTCGTCACCGACCCCACCGGTACCGTCACCGGCGGAGGCATCACCGGCCTGCCCTCCCCCGCCCCCGGCATCCCCGACGGCAACGCCTGGCAAGCAACCGCACGCCCCGGTGCCGAGCCAGTCACCGTCTACGCCGTAACCGGCGGCCGCCCCTATCGCCTCCACGAATCCGCCTCTAGTCCGAACTGAACATGAAAGCGATATCTTCTCGCCAGCGACGGCCAGCGACTGGCGCTGAAGCCCCATGGGTACAGCAGTCGACCATGGACACCGGTAGCCTGGCGCTCGCTTCAGCCGTAGCTGCGCAATTATTACTGGCTTGGTGTCCTTCTTGGACAGTCCAGAAGCAAGGGCTGCAGCGAACCAGCCCCAGTTCCCCCGTCTCGTGCCCAGTCGGGACAGGGGCACGCATGCGCGCATCGACGGTGGAGGGGTGCGGACGTATTCCTCTTCCGTCGAAGAGTGCCAGTCGAGGGGCCCAACGTCCGACGAACCAGTCCTGTGCCAGCACGGGCGCGAAGATCCGAGCACTACCCCCAGTCGTTGTTGACCTGCGGCTCGTTGCGCACCAGCACAGGATTCGTCCGGGGAGTCGGAGCGAGTCGAGTCGTTGAAGCACGACGCGCGCAGACCGGACGGGTCGGATTGCTGGGAGTTCCAAGCAAAAGTCAGCCCAACCGTGCCGCCGACGCCGCTTGTGTGAGTGAGCAGGCGGCGGGGGGCGGAGCTTCGGTGACGGCCGGAGCGCTCAGCCAGAACCCGGGCATATAGTCGCGGACGCGGCGATCAAGATCCATCTTGCCATCGGTCGCCAGCTGCTGGATCATCTAGCCGATCTTGAATACCGAGTCGGTGGTGGCCTCGACCCAAGTGCGCAGGCTCAGCACGCCGCAGCTTCGTTCTTGACCTTCTTGCAGGCCACTTCCCCGTACGTCGTGCTTCGCGATGAGCTCGCTCAGGCTCCATCCCACTCCGGCAGCCCAATGGCGAGCCCTTCCTTCACTCCGGGGACGGAGAAGACAGCTCGACGGGTTCACAACCAGCTTGCACAGTGCAGGACGAGGCATCGAGGGTGACGTCTGATCGCCGCCCAGGCGGACCACCGCCGATCACAAACGTGGCCAGTCCTCCACTCTCAACCGGGCACGGCCGTCGACGAACGAGAACTCGCTCCGCGCCGAACCCGGCAGACACGACTGTCGCAGTCCGGGCTTCATTCCGGCACCGGCACACCCTCATCCGTTCTCCGGCGGCCACGGTTTGCCACCTGGCGTCAGCACCCTGAGGCAACGCAACGGCCGGTGAGCCCGCAGCGCGAACTCGATAGCCTCTTCAACCGATTGTCCCAGTTCCCAAATCCACCCCAAGCCAGTCGCGACGACGTGCCCCGACTCGCCGACGAAGACGCTCGAGGAACTCAACCACTCGCCGAGCGGGTACCACACGTCGCCAAGCTCTCGGCTGAGTTCCTCAGCAAGAGCAAAGTGCCCGAAGCCCGCGAGAACAGGGTCAACGGTCAACGGCTCGTCGTTGCTGAAGTTCGGCCCGTCCACATTGATCGGGCCGAGAGTCAAACCGCCGAATGAACGGAGAACCTCAGCCGCGACATCGCTCACGCGATATCCCTCCGGCGCGAGCGCTGTCACCCAGGAAGAAATATCAACGTCCCGGCCGGGCGTCCAGCCTGAGGCGCGAAGTTCTTCAAGAACCTCGTGAGAAAACATCTTGCGAATCCTCAACTATTCCGATCCGATTCCGAGCCCGTCGAGCAACCGCCTGCATCTTCCGCAGGGATAGGCGGGTGTTCCCTGCTCCGCGGCTCGAGGAGACCGTGGATTTCGAACGTTGACTGTGCGCATGTCTCCACCAGAAATCGCACCTGGGCCCTCTGCTGCGTATGCCTGGATAAGGCAACCGACCTCAGCGCAGCCACCGTGATGTCCAGCTGAAGAAGCGGCGTCCTGAAGCTCGGGCATTTCTTGCAAATCGCCGTTCGTACCGTGCCGGTTCGTGCTGTAGTACCGATGTCCCGAAGGCGAGGTGTACTCCGATGCGAACTTTGTGCCCGGCACCTCCCGTTGGCTGGCAGCGTAGGTTTCGAGAGCATCGCCGCAGTTGTGGACGAGGACCGGAGTGTCCCCAGCGTAGACATAATACGCGTGCAGCTCATCGATCGTCAGGTCATACGTGACCTCCGTCGAGTGGTACGGCGTCACCTCCTCGACAGTCGCCTCGCCGCCGTCGGCCGTCTGCAAGCGGTCCCCCGCCTGCAGATCCACCGCCTCGACAAACGCGCCGCGCGTGACGTCGTAGAACGGGTGGTGATACGTCGTCGTCAACGTCGCCGGAGCCGCCGAAGCCGGAACCCCGCCGCCGGTCACCACGGCCGCCGCCAGCGCCAGGCCCGCTGCCGCACGGCTCACCGCGCGGCGGAGGCGGCTCGGTTTCACCTTCAGGTCCACGAAATCGTGATCCGTCTCCGTCACGATCACCCGGTCGACCGGGTGCGTCTCCAAGCCCGCCTTGCCCGGCTTCGAGTTCGCGATCCGATCCCCGACCTTAAGCGACGAAATCGGCTTGCTCGAACCGTCCGCCAGCAACACCTTCGTGCCGGCCAGGAAGCTGTGGCACTCCGCTGGCGCTTCCGCGGAACTGCGCCCGCGAGCCCGCAGACCGCCTGCCGCCCCGAACGCCGCGCCGCCAGCACCGCCTGCCAGCGCGCCGGAGCCGGCGGCCGCGAGCGCACCGCTCACCGAGCAGTTGCGACCGCAGTTCAATCCGTAACCGGCCAACGCCGTCACACCGCCGCTGACCGCACCGGAACCCGCGCCCACCAGGCCTTGCGTCGCGGCCTCCGGAAGGACACCGTTCAGCGCCTCCGACACCAGCTTGCCGCCCAGCGGGCCTGCCAGCCCGGCACCCAGCGCACCGCCCAGCGCACCGAGGCCGACCGCTTCGACCGCACCGCCGACCGAGCAGTTGTGTGCTTTCGAGCAGTCCATTCCGTACGACACCGCACCGCCGACCGCGCCGCCGATGGCCGCACAGCCAACCGCGCCGATGCCCAATGTCGCCGCCGTGCACGCTGCACCGACCACGACGCCCGCTGCTATGCCCGCGATCGTCGACGCGTGTTCCTTGACGAATGTGGCCACGTGCGAAGCCGCTGATGCTGCTGCGTGGCCTACTGCCACCGCCGCTTTCGCTACCGCGTGGCCGACCGTTTTCGCTGCCGACACCGCGGCATGCGCGACTGCTCTCGCCGCGTGCGCCACCGCGTGTGCCGCGGTTTTCACGACTTTCGCGACCGCGTGATAAGCGGTTTTCACCACGTGCACCGCCGCCCGATACACCTTCCGCACGACGCGCACCACGTGGTGGTAGACGGTCCGCACCACCCGCGCCGCGGCGTGGTAGACGTCCCGGACGGCGTGGTAGGTCGCCACCGCCGCGTGCACGACCGGCTGGACCACATACGTGTTCACGAAATGCGCGACCGGCTGGACGACGTTGTGGTAGACGAACGACGCGGCCGGTTTGACGAAGGTGTTGTTGAACCAGTCGAACAGCCCGTGCCCGGACGGGTCCGTGCCGGTCATCGGGTTGTCGTCGACGTAGGCGAACTTGTTGGCCTCCATCGGGTTCGGCACCGGGTTGTTGGACACCGTGTCGCGGTTCATGAACTGCCCGACCGCCGGGTTGTACCAGCGGGCCGCCATGTTCACGTTGCCGGTGGAGCGATCGGTCCAGCCCGATTGGTAACCCAGCTGTCCCTTCGGGTTCTGGGAAGCCAGCACGTTTCCGAACGGGTCGTAAGACGTCGAACCGTCCAGTGCGGACCCGTTGGCCGTGAACGTCCCGACGACGTCGGTGTGCTGGTCGACGAACGCGAACGCCCCGGTGCCGCCGGTGGCGACGCCGACGAGGCCGCCGCCAGGATCGCGGCTGTAGGTCGACGTGCCGTCCGACGCGACCGCGTTCCCCAGCCCCGAGAAGGAGAACGTCGCGACGGTTGCACCGGTGTCGGTCGTCGTGTCGGTCAGGTTCCGCGCCAGCGCGTCGTAGCCGAAGGACTGCGTCCCCTGCTCGGCCATCTGCCCGAACGCGTCCGAACGAGACATCAGCGTGCCGGTCGACGAGGCGCGCTCCTGCAGCGTTCCCCTTGCGCTGTAACGATAGGTGTTCGAACCGTCGGACGTCAGCTCGTCGCGCTCGTTGTAGGTGTAGGTCGAAGAGCCGACCTTCGTGCGGTTGCCCGCGGCGTCATAGCCGTAGTCCACCGTGCTCGTGCCGTTGTTCCACGACGCGAGCCGGTTGGCCAGGTCGTAGGTGTAGGTGTTGGCCGCCGACGCCGCGAAGCCCGCGGTGGTCTTCGAGGTGAGGTTGTCGTCGGCGTCGTACCCATAGGTCACCGAGGCGATAGCCGCTCCGCCGGCCGTCTTGAGTGCGTCGCCGGTCAGCCGGTGCAGGCCGTCGTAGCTGTAGGTCCGGGTGTTCCCGGTGCCGTATTTGACCCCGCTGATCTGGTTGAGCGCGTTGTAGCTCAATGTCTGGGCGCCGCCGGTGGCCGCGTCGCTGATGCTGGAAAGCCGGTCGGCGCTGTCGTAGCCGTACGACGTCGTGCCCGCAGCGTCCGTGCGGGCGCTCATCAGCCCGTCGGCGGTATAGGCGAACGACGACGAGCCTGCCGAACCGTTCGCGGTGAGCAGTGCGCCGCGGTCGTTGTAGGTGAAGGTTTCGCTGGTGGCCGCCTGGTGATCCGCGTGGCCGGCGGTGCCCGCTTCGGTGGTGGCCGCCGAAGTCATCCGCCCGGCCGGGTCGTACCCGAACGTCCGCGTCGCCGTGGCGGCGTCGGCTCCGCTGCCGGACTGGCTGGTGAGGTTGCCGTCGTCGTCGTAGCCCGCCGACACGATCACCCCACCCGGCTGCTTCTGCTGGACCTGGCGGCCCGCGGCGTCGTAGACCGCGGTGAAGGTCCGGTCCGCGTCGGCGGTGTAGATCGCCGTGGCCGGAACGAGCTGGGCCTCCGGGAGGTTCCACGGGTTGTAGCGGGTGATGGTCGCGTTGCCGCGGCCGTCGGTGAACCGGGTCCGGTTGCCCGCCGCGTCGTAGCCGAACGCGGTGGTGATCGACGAGGTCGCCGACACCGGCTGGATTTCGCTCGCCAGCCGGTTCGCCGCGTCGTAGGTGAACGTCCGCGACGTGCCGCGTCCGTCCACACTGGACGTCATCCGGCCGCCCGCGTCGTAGGCCGCGGACGTCTGCTGCAGCACCGCGCCGCTGGCGTCCTTGCGGGTCACCTGCACCGGACGGCTCGACTGGTCGTAGGCCGTCGCCGTCGAGGTGCCGTCAGCGGCGGTGACCGACGCCTTCTCGCCCAGATAGCTGTAGCCGTAGCGGGTGGTGTTCCCCGCGGCGTCGGTGATCGACGTCGTTTCGCCGAGCGCGTTGTAGCCGTAGGACGTCACCGCGCCCGCCGGCGTCGTGGTCGAAGCGAGGTTCGCGCCGCCCGGATTGCTGCCAGAGGCGGCGTAGGAGTTGGTCGTCGTGGCGGTCAACGTGCTCGGGTAGCGCTCGAGGACGGTGGCCGTCAGCGGCCGGGACAGGAAGTCGTACGTCGCCTCGGTACGGGCACCGTTCGCGTCGGTGATCGAGAGCCGTTCTCCGTTGGTGTCGAAAGTCGACACGGTCTTCGCACCGGATGGTTTGGTGACCTGGACGACATTGCCGAGCTGGTCGTAGTCCGCCTTCGTGACGTGGCCGAGCGGGTCCTTGTCGGAGACGACCTGCCCGAGTTTGTCGTAGGTGCGCACGGTGGTCGCCGTGATCGGCGCGCCGCCGCCGGGCGGGGTGTAGTTCGGGTTGGTGACCGAGACGGGCCGTCCCGACGCGTCATAGACGGTCGTGACCTGGTTCCCGTTGGGGTCGACGGCTTCAACCGGCTCGCCGAAGGTGTTGTAACCGGTCGTCGTGACCGGGTGCACCGCCGCCGGTGCTCCGCCGTTCGTTTCGGCGTTGACCGTCGGCGCTGTGGTGACGGCGGGCTTTCCGGCCTCATCGTAGGCGTAGGAAGTAGTGCTGCCGTTGGCGTCGGTCATCGAGGTCGGCAGACCCCGCTGGTCGACCGTCCACTTGGTCGTTTCAGCAGGCGACGACGCGACGGTCCCGCCGCTGCGCCCGCCGTTGTAGACGGTCGAGACCTCGGCCGCCGAGAGCGCCCGCGAGTAGGCCTGGACTCCGCTGACCTGGCCGGTGGCGTAGTTGCCGTTGGCGCCGTTGTACCAGCCGTGGCCGATCACCAGCGGCCCGTTGGCGGCGGCCGGCGTCGGGTCGGTAGCGCTGCCTGCCGCCGACCCGTTGACGTAGAGCGTCATCGCGCCGGTGCCGGAGTCGTAGACCCCGGTGAGCTGAGTCCACACGCCTGCTTGTGCGTCGGCGGCCGACTCGGCCCGGTAAAGCGTGGCGTTCGACGCGTCCGTGCCGAACCTCGAGAAGGACCACTTGTGCGTGCTCGGGTCGTATTCGAGGTAGAGGCCGCTCATCACGTTGGCCTTCTGGACCACGTAGGTCTGGAACCCCGCGCCGAACGCCGCCGGTTTGACCCAAGCGGACACGGTGTAACTCGCCGCGGTGTTCAGCACCGGCCCGCCGGTGGCGATCTGGGAGGTTGCTCCGTCGAGGTTCGCGGCGTCGCCGGACCACGTGACAGCCGTGGCGGTGGCAGTGTTGCCGCTCCCGGAAGAATCGACGACAGCGGTGCCCGAGGCTTGGTTCAGCTTCCACCAGCCGACCGGGTGCCCGGTGCCGTCCGCGGAGATCGAACGCGAGGTGAGCACGCCCATCGGGTCGTAAGTCGTGCTGACCGTGCGGCTGCGGCCCGATGGATCGGACTGCATGGTCGTCGCGACCTTGTCGTCCGGGGTGTAGGAGACCGACGTCGCGCGCGCGGCTCCGCCCGGGTCGTCGACGGTCCGCTCGACACGTCCCGCGGCGTCCACTGTGGACGCCGCGGTGTTCGCGCCGTTGCCGGTGACCTTGCCGACCAGATTGCCCGCGGCGTCATAGGTGTTGGATTCGGTGACGAACGACTGCTGCCCGCTCGGGTCCTTGCGCGTGACTGTCGCGGTGAGCCCGTTGTCGGTGTAGGTGTAGGCGGTGACGTTGCCCATCGAGTCCGTTTCCGACGCCAGGCGCCCGGCCGGGTCGTAGGCATTGGACTTCTGGGTCAGGAACGTCGCGGCCTTGGGGTCGACGGGGCTGCCGGTGTACCAGACGCCCTGGGACAGCAGGCGTCCTTCGCCGTCGTAGGCCCAGTCGGTTTCGGTGCCGTTGGCGTCGGTTTCGCTCTTCTTGTTGCCGTAGGCGTCGTAGGTGTAGGAGGTGACCGCGCCGTTCGCGTCCGTAGTGGACACGACCTGGTCTTTGTCGTTGTAGGTCGAGCTGGTGGTGCGGGCCGAGTCGGCGCCGGTGCTGTCGGAGACCGTCTGGGACACGAGGCTGCCGTCGGCGTTGTACACGCTGGAGGTGACGGCGGTGTGCACCGCGCCGGTGACCCGGTCGGTCACCGCCGGGTCGGTCTGCGAGACGACTTGGTCGTTTCCGTCGTAGGTGTAGGACGTGACCAGCCCCGCCGGGAAACTGTCGGAGACCGCTGTCTTCGTCAGCATCCGCCCGAGCGGATCGTAGGTGAAGCGGGTCACCAGGCCGTCGGCGTTGGTCGTGCTCGCGACGTCGCCGTTGCGCAGGTAAGCGATCTGGTTGACCGCCCCGCCGGGAGAGACGGTTTTCACCGGCAGGCCCGCGGGCACCGTGCCGGAATCGGCCGCCGGGAAGGCGGAGGTGCCGTCGCTGTAGGTGATCTTGGTGGTGCGCCCGTTCGGGAAGCCGGGCACCGGCGGCGTGGTGACCGTGGTGCGGTTGCCCGCCGTGTCGTAACCGAATGTCGTCAGATACGCGGGATCGGTCGCGTTCGCCGAACGCGGATCTCGCGAAGTCAGCATCAGGTCGTTGCGCGCGTCGGCCGTGGTCAGCTGCGGGGTGGTGTCGTCGGGGAAATAGGTCGAGTACGAGGTGGAGCACTTCTCCGCGGCCTGGTTCTGGCACGTGGTCTGCGAGACGACGTTGCCGCGCACGTCGTGGCCGACGGTGACGACGTTGCCGTTCGGGTCCGTGGTCGTGTGCAGAAAGCCCGAGGTGTCGTAGCCGTAGCTGGTGCGCTTGCCTCCGGTGTCGGTCTCGGAAACCTTGTGGTTGCCCGCGCCCGGGTCGTACTGCTGCACCGCGGTCTTGCCGCCGGGATCGGTGATCGTCGCCGTGGTGAGCGGCGCAAGCCCCTGGGAGTTGCCCGCGGCGAGGAAGTGCTGGGCGACTTCGGACGCGGACAGTGCCGACCGGTAGTAGGCGACCTCGCCGATCGAACCGGCGAAGTAGTTCCAGGTGTTCCCGGACGGCGCGGCGGGCCAGCCGTTGCTGTTGAAGACAGCGGCTCCGACGAAGTTCAGCGGGTCGTAGTTGCCGATCTGGCCGGACAGCGTGCCGATCTGTTTGCCGTCGAGGTAAAGCGCCTGAGAGGTGTTCGCTCCGGTCAGCACGACGTGATGCCACTTGCCGTCGTTGACCTTGGCGGCCGAGGCCATGCCTGCCACGGTGGTGTCCCAGAAGTGGCCGTGCAGTTTCCCGTCGGTTCCGACGTACAGCACCGGCATGGCTCCGCCGGACGGATTCGCTGTGCCGAGCGCGGAACTGCCGGTCGAGAAAAGCGCTCCGGCGGCGGTGGACGTCGTCGAGAACCACAACTCGACCGACGACGTGCTCGACGCGCTCACCAGGTGGTCCGGCAGCGTGACGCCGCCGACGGTGCCGGGGAACCTCGCCGCGGTCGAGTCGGTGAACCGGCCGGGGACGCCGAGGGTCGCGTTGGTGTAGACCGAAGGCCGGTAATTGACCTCGCCCGCGGGTGCCGCGGCACCCGGTGCGTCCGCCAGTCGCTGGTACAGCTCAGGTTGCGAACCGAGGACGGCGCCGCGGTAGACCTGGCTCGAACCGGTCGCGGTCAGCGGGGCGTACTTCCAGGTTCCGCCGTTTTCGTCGCCGATCTGAGCGACCGCTTGGGAAACCGGGTCGTAGGAGACGGTCGTGTGCACCGCTCCGGTGGGCCGGGTGATCGACGTGAGCAGGCTCTCCTGCTGTTTGCCCGACTGGTAGAGCGGCAGTTCCCGGGGTCCGGGGACAGACTTGTCCCAGATGCCGACGTCGGCGATCTGGCCGTTGAAGAACGTCGCGGTGCCCGGCTGGCCGGCGTGGGACTGGTCGGGCCATGCGTTGCCGAGGAACCCGGCGCCGATGTAGCGGTTCTGCGGGCCCATCGGCACGATCGCGCCGATCGACGAGCCGACGAACTGGCCGTCGAGGTACATGCCCTGGCTGGTCGAGGAATGCGTGAAAACGACGTGGTGCCAGGCGTTGTCGTTGACCGGATTGGCGGTGGCGATCGTCTTGGTCGTGTCTCCGGTCCAGTACTCGCCGATCAGCTTGCCGTCATTGCCGACGTAGAGCGCCGGGGTGTACTGCGAGGCCGGGCTCGTGGCCTCGGTCAGCGGCATGGTGCTGTAGGAGAACAAGACGCCGTTGGTGGCCGCGGTCTTGAACCACATCGAAACCGACATCGTGTTCGGTGCGTCCGCGTCCGCGCGCGGGAGCTGCAGGTACGACGAGGTGCCGTTGAACCCGGCGGCCGTCGCGCCGGATCCGGCGAGCGGACCGGGCTGTCCGAGAGCGACGTCGTGATAGGTGCCGGCGTCAGTGCCCTCGTTGGTCAGAACCGCGCTCGCGGCGGTGGTGCCGGTTGTCTCGGCCAGCGGCCAGAACGAATGGGGGCCGAGGTCGAGCACGCTGGTGCGGTAGGGCGAACCCGAGGTGTAGCCGTAGCGGGTGCAGCCGGTCGTCGTACCCGGCGGGCAGACGCTGGCGAGCTGGTCGCCGGTGTAGTTGTAGGTCCAGGTGAGCGGTTGGCCCGCGGTGAGGTCGTCGGTCGAAACCGCCGCCACGTGCGGGCTCGTCGCACCGGTCGGCGTGGTCCAGCTCAAGTGCAGCGCACGGCCGGAAACCGCGGACGTCAACGCCGTGACTTGGCCGCCCGACACCGTCAGGTTCACGGTGCGTCCGCTCGCGTCCGCGATCGACGAGAGCCGGTAGACGCCGGACCCGAGCGACTGCGTGAAGGTGTAGACGGTGTCGTTCTTGTCGGTGAGGCTGTACCCGCCGGTGATCGCCTTGAACGTGGCGAATCGGCCTGCTGGCGGGGAAAACGTGCCGTCGGCGTTCTTGCCGTACCCGACTTCGGATCCGTCGGGATAGGTCACGAGAACGCTCACGACCGCGCCGGAACCGTCAAAGTCGTACTGCTCGGCCGCGCGGGCGTCGAACACGCTCGACCAGCCCGCGCCGAACGCGCCGGTCGACCGCGGATCGCGGGAGTTGTAGTCGCGCACCACCGACAGCGCCGGGCCGACCGTGCGCACCTCGGCATCGGTCGCCGAAGTCGTGTAGTTGCCGATGCTCGGTTCGACGCCGTGCACGCCGGTGTTCTGCGACAGCGACGACGTCACCAGCGGCTGGTCCACCTGGACGGTGAGCGGGTTCCACGGCGGATCGGCCGAATAGGACGCGCCGTCGTAGGCCTGCACTGCCCAGTAGTAAGTCTGGTTGTACTTCAGCTTTCCGGCAGGCACCCGCCAGGTGCCTTCGTTGACCAGACCGGAATCGGCGATCGTCGCGCCCGTCGAATCCGCCACCTGGTAGCGGTACTTCACCGCGCCGGGAGAGGCGTCGATGTCGTGGGCGGTGGCGAACAGGAACGGCACCAGGCTGGTCGTCGTCCCGCCGGAACCCGGGTAGGCCGAGTCGACGACCGGCGGCACGTTCCCGCTCGTCGTCAGCGACAGCACCGGCTGATAACCGGCGTTCATCAGCCAGGAGTCGAACTGCTTCCAGTGCGACGCGTCATTGGTCGCCGCGTAGACCGCGAGTCCGTTGTCCGCAACGGATCCGTTGGCCCAGCCGGTGAACGTCGCCGTGGACAGCGGCACGCTGACCCAGTCGCCCTTGGTCCGGTCTGCCGCGCGGTTGGCGCACGCGGTGGGCACCGTCGGGGTGGCGTTGCCGATGCTCGCGCCGTAAGAAGGCCCGGGGTAGGCGGTCACGGTCGATGGCGTCCACGCCTGCGTCACTGGCGCTACGTCGAAGCGCGTGGGGGTGCACGTCGAAGCCCACGTGTCGAACAGCTTCAGAGTTGCCGCGCTGACCGTGACTTGCGAGCCGTCAAGGTCTTTGGGGAATTGCAGGAACGTGTTCGCCGAGTCGGGACCGGAGTTGTACGACCCGATCTTGACGACCTTCTCCATCGAGTGGTCCCCGGGCGCGCCGATCTCGGCGTAGGTCGACGCCGGTGCGTCGGTGAAGGTCGGGTCGACGGTCACCGGGAACACTCGCGCCGGATCGGCCAGCCACTTCGGGTCAAGCGTGACCTTCAGGGCGGGCTTGCCCGCGGCGGTCGTCAGCTCGTAGCCGACGGCATACGTTGTGGCAGGCTCGCCGGAAACCGGGTCGACGTGCGAGTCGAAGGCATAGCCGCGCGGGATTCGCTGCCGGATCGCCCCGGCGCCGTCGAGCAAACTCACCGAGCCGTCGGCTTCCAGCCGTGGCGTCAATCCGCCGAGCGTCAACGGGAACACCCACGTGTTCGCCGCGGTCGCCGAGTGCAGGACCAGCGATTCCTTCAGGCCAGTAGTGGTGGGTTCGAGCGCGAGGTCGGTTCCGGGCAACGCATCCGGATACGTCGCGGCGCGGCCATCGACGCGCGGTGCCACGGAACGGGCGCCGTCGAGGCCGTAGGAAATCGTGTGCCCGGAGTCGACCGTCAGCTTCGCCAGCGCCGGATCCGCTGCGTTGCCTGCGAAATCGACCGACAACGAGTTCGCGGCTTCGTGCCAGCGGCCGTCCTGGGCGCCGTGAACCGTCGTGTCGATCGGCTTCCATCCCCAGGGGCCGTCGGCGAAGTTGACCGGGCTGCGCGTGTAATCCCGCGTGACCGAACCGTCAGCGTTGACGAAGTAGTTCATCGTGGCGCTCGACTTCAGCGCGTCGCGCCGGCTCGTCGCCGCGTCGAATCCGCGGGTGGCGACACCGCTCGGCCCGGGCTTCACCTTCCGCGAATGGCCGCGATCCTCTGGCAGCTCACCGGGTCCGGTGCCGGGAGCGTCGCCCGTGCCGCCGCTCGCGCGGGTCGACGCCGTGCTCGCGTCGTGCGACTTGCCTTCGGCCGTACCGCCCGCTTGCCGCGGTGTCGCACCCCAGTGCGGGGAGCCGGACGGCGCGGAACCGGAGAACAGCGAACCGAGCCACGAGCCCAGTTCCGTGATCGGCCGCTGCCCCGCGGCCAGCTGGGCCCCGTCTGCCTGCCCGGTGCCCAGAGAAAGACCCAGGCCCAGAAGTATTGCGGCAGCACAGGATCTCGCGACGCCTCGGCGCACTGGTTCCCCCTCGATGAGGCCCGTCTCCGCGGGCGGCGAGAAAGTTCACCACACGGGCGACTGTCCAGAAAAGACTCCTAAACGACTAATCCTCGCGATACGCACCACTCGAAAAAACGGACAAATAATCCATAAATTGGATGAACGGGCACTAATTCCTCAGTGCCCGGCGGCGCGCGCCGCTGCCCGGACGGTTTCGGCCACGTCGCCGCGAACGTGATCGGTTGCCGGCACAACGGAAACATTGGCGCTCTCGCGACCGGAGCCGCCGACCGTGACGAAGCGGATGGCGGGACGCGCAGCGGCCTGCGCGAGCGCCGCCGACGTGCCCGGCTCCCCCACCGTGAGGACGACGTCGCATCGCCGTTGTGCCAGGGAATTCAGATATGGCAGGTAATTCGCTTCAGTAGCCGGCCCGGACGCGGCGAGGTAGGAGACCTTGATCCGGGTGTCACCCGAGACGTCCTGCAAGCCAGCCCAGACCGGACCGGCACCGGGACTCGCGAGACCTTGCCCGCCGGTCAGCAAGCAGGCCGAGAAGTCGGCATAGACCCGCGCCCGCGCGGGCGGCAGGTCCGGATCCTCGACGGAAGGCCACCACACCACCACGGCCACCGCACCGGCGACGACAATTCCCGCCGCCGCGACCAAACCCCAACGCCGCACGAGTCCCCCTCGTTCCGCGCCCGTCGCCGGACGTACTCGCGGTAGTGAGCCCTACCGCTTCGGGGACAGTACGGCGCCGCTTCGCTCCACGACAGTTCCCGGCGAGCGGCAGCTCGCACGGGCGGCCGGCATGCTGCCGACCGCGCGGATTCGGCTGGGGCACGCGTTCCGGATCCGGCTCACGACGCTCATCCGTTTCCCGCTCTTCTCGCGACGGCACCTCAGAGACCTCGACGGTCCAGGGTTTCCCCGCTCCGCTCCGGACTCCCGGCGACAGCGGTGTGGACAGATACCGGGTGGAGGTTCGCAGTGGGATGGTTTCGTACTGCGGTGAGCGCAGGCGCGGTCTCCGTTTTGCTCACGTGCGGATTGGCCGGGACACCGGCCACCGCGTCCGGAAGCCCGGCGGTCCCGAGCACGCCGAAGGCAAGCACACCCCCGCATCCGGGCTCGGACTACCTGGGCTCCACGATCGGCAAGGAGCCTGCCGCGACACCGAAAGCCACCCCGCGCACTGCCATGGCCGCGGGCGTCTCGACGCCAGGCATGGACGGTCCCACTACCAAGGCACAGTCGGCTGGGGCGCGGCAGCGGGCAACTGCGCGAAGTTCGCGTACATGAAAGCTACCGAGAGCACGACCTGCCCGACACCTCGAGCGGCGCGGCACAGGCGCAGTTCTTCCTCAACCACGGCGGCGAGCAGGTCGCCGACGGCAAAACCCTCCCGCCCGTGCTCGACATCGAGTACAACCCCTACAGCACTGCAGATTGGGCGGGGTGGTGCTACACCATGACCCCCGCCCAGATCCGCGTGGATCACCGACTTCACCACCACCGTCCACGACCGCACCAACCGGTGGCCGGTCATCTACACCACCAACGGCTGGTGGAACCACTGCACCGGCAACAACCTCGGCTTCGCCCACGATCCATTGTGGATCGCCAGCACCATCACCAGGCCCGCCAGCTGGACCGGCTACACCTTCGCCCAGACCGCGACCTCCGGCACCTGCCCCGGCGACCAAGACGTCTTCAACGGCAGCCTCACCGATCTGCAAACCCTCGCCGCCGGCACCGAACCGGACAAGATCAGCGAGCATTACATCGCCCTCGGCGGCGCGACGTCCTACCTCGGCACCCCGACCGGCAACCGCTATCCGGCCGCGGGCGGCTGGGCGCAGAACTACCAGTACGGGTCAGGGACGTGCCCCGGCCATACTGGCAGTGAGGGGGTCAGGGGTTCGAGTCCCTTTAGCTCCACAAGTTCACAAGAACCCTTCGATCGCACAGTTGTGCGGGTCGGAGGGTTCTTTGTATTTGTGCCATGAACCGGTGTGATCAGCCCGTCGGCGGCTGGGCGGCTTGAGCAGGTGCTTCCGGTTCGCGCCTGGCGACAGGGCTGGGTGGAGCCGTTGGCAGGGGTTTCAGCTAGCCGGGGCGTGGTCGTCGTCGAGTGGGCTGGCATCGGTCGCTGATGTGGTTCATGCGTCCACTCCTAGCGCAGTGGTGCCGCTTCACGGCGTCGTTCCGAAGTGGACGGCTGAAGCGCATGGACGCAGCTCTCGAACCGGCTACCTCACCCAACCGCCGTCCGGGGATTGGCTGACGACGGCTACTTGGGTGGTCTAGTCGGCAGCTCCCGTCATTCGCCGGGAAGGGAGAGCGGTCACTGACTGCGGAGATCAGGGGACGACGCGCGCAGGTCGCTGTTGTCCTGAAACGTCGTCGCGCGAGCGCTGAAGAGCGGGGGCGGCGAGTCCAGAGCGAACGACGGCCCTGGACGCCGAGGAGGGGCGGCTCCGCCGAAAGTACGGAAGTTCGCAAAATGCCGTTGTTACGGCGCGGCCGGGCAAAGCGGCGGATTGCACGCCGATGCAATAGAGGGATTCTGTCCCAGCAAGCGAGAAGCCAAGCGGGTCGTTCACGATGTCGAATGCCGCGGACAACTCTGGGGAACAACAGAAACACCCTGCGTCGCCAGCCCGCTAATAAATAACCATTCGCCGACCCTGCAGCAACGGGCAGAAATGTTGCCCGGAACTGCAAATAGAACTCGCCGCATGCCGGAAAATGCGGCACCGCCCGGCCGCGATAATTGATTCAACACCGTACCGGCGAGTACGACAAGGTATTCGCCGGAGAAGCGGCTCCTGGTGGAGGTAGCACCACTGTCCCTACTGGTGTCAGCACCACCATCGGGAGGTCGGGAGCAACAAATGGGGAACGGCCTTCCTATTGCCAGCGGGAAACTGTCGCGCATGACGCCAACTCATTACCCCAATCGGAGGTAGACCGACTTTTCAATGTCTGACATGCTCGGCTCGGCCGACAGCTCGGTGCGTGGGGTCACTTGAGACGGGCTATTTTTCCTCAGGGGTAGATATGGAAATTGAGCTATTGGGATCGGTGACCCTCAGGCAGGCCGGCCGGAGGCACGGAGTCGCTTCGCGAAAGGTGCGGACTGTGCTCGCGTTGCTGGCCTTGTCGCCGGGGGTGCCGTTGTCCTTGGACACGCTCGCGGACGAGCTGTGGGCCGACAAACCGGTCTCCAACGTGCGCAACGCCTTGCAGGCCAACATCGCGCGGTTGCGGAAACTCGTGTTCAACGTGACCGGCGAGCGCGAGGTGGTCCGCACGGTCAGCAGCGGCTACCTGATGACCGTGCCCGCCGAAGCGGTGGACGCGCATCGGTTCTCCGCTCTGGCACAGCGCGGCGGCGCGCTGCTCGGGCAGGATCCGCGCGCTGCCATCGCGGTTTTCGAGCAGGCGCTGCGGCTCTGGCGCGGGCCGGCGTTGCTCGACGTGGCCGATTGCACCCGTTGCCGGATGGCGGCCGAGCAGCTCAACGAGCATCGGCTGTCCGTACAGGAGGATCTGATCTCCGCGCGGCTTCAGGTCGGGGAGCATCACGGGCTTTCCCATGACTTGAAACAGCTTGTCGCGGAGAATCCTGCTCGTGAGCGGCTCAGCGAGTACCTGATGATCTCGCTTTACCGCGACGGCAGGCAGGGCGAGGCGGTGTCGGTGTTCCACAGCACCCGGCAGTGGCTGAGCGCCGAACTCGGGCTGGAGCCCGGGCCGGGGCTGCGCCGGTTGTACCAGTCCATCCTGATGCAGGACCGGGTTCTCGACTGAGCCGTCGTTCTCACTTCCACCGCGTCAGCTTGGCAGTCCGCGATGACTGCCTGCTGACACCGCACCGACAGGGCCGTCGCGTCAGGGCGCTGTCAGAAGGGTGTCACTGCTCGCCGCTAGTTTCGGGCCGATCCCCAGAAACGGTCCCTGACTACCGGGAGTACCCCATGACGACAGCCGTCTCCGAACGCATGCAGCAGATCCGCGAGATCGTCTGCACGCACCTCGAACTCGACGACGCGGAGCTCACCGAAACCAGCGATTTCGCCGACGACCACGAGGCCGATTCGCTGTCGCTGATGGACGTGCTGGCCGCACTGGAGAAGAAGTTCGGCGTCACGATCGACCAGGCCCAGTTCGCCAGGATGACCAACCTCCGCGCGGTGTACGAGGTCGTCTCGGAATCCGCGAGCTGGTAGAGACCATGTCTTCGCAGCCGACGAGTATCGGTGCCCGGGTGGTCATCACCGGATGCGGTGTCGTGTCGAGCATCGGCATCGGGGTCCGGGAGTTCACCGCCGCACTGCGGGCCGGGCGCAGCAACGTCCGGCCGATCTCGGTGTTCGACACCACCGGGTTCGCCCACGACAACGGCTGCGAGGTCACCGACTTCGAGCCGGAGCGGTGGATCCGCACGCTCGATCCCGGCGACCTCGGCCGGGCGAGCCGGTTCTCCACCGCGGCCGCTCGCCTCGCCGTCGAGGATTCGGGGCTGCCGCTGGAAACCTTGCGCGCCGCGCGCACGCTCGTCTCGGTGGGCAGCACCGACGGCGAGGCGCACGAACTCGACGGGCTGGTGACGCAGGAGCTGTCCGCGGGGCTGGCCGGTCTCGACCCGGGACTGGTGCGCCGCACCTCCGCGGGCCGGCTGGCGACGTCGATCGCGCGGGAGCTGGAGCTGACCGATGTCGAGACCGGGACCATCGCGACGGCCTGCTCCGCGGGCAACTACGCCATCGGCAACTCGCTCGACGCGATCCGGTGCGGGGACGCCGAGTTCGCGCTGTGCGGCGGCGCGGACGCGTTGTGCCGCAAGACCTTCACCTCGTTCTACCGGTTGCGCAGCATCGCCCCGGACTGCTGTCGTCCGTTCGATCGCAACCGGATGGGCATCCTCACCGGCGAGGGCGCGGGCATTCTCCTGCTGGAGAGCCTCGACTCCGCGCTCGCTCGCGGCGCCCGGATCTACGCGGAAGTGCTCGGATACGGCATGTCGTGCGACGCGCATCATCCGGTGGCTCCGCATCAGGCCGGGATCGCCCGCTGCATGGAGCTGGCGCTGGCCGACGCCGGGGTCAAACCCGCCGAGATCGACCTGATCTCCGCGCACGGCACCGGGACCAAAGCCAACGACATGACCGAATCCGCGGCGATCCGCGACCTCTTCGGGCCGAAGCCGCCGCGCACCGTGTCGATGAAATCGATGCTGGGGCACTCGATGGGCGCGGCCAGCGCACTGGCCGCGATCGGCTGTTCGATCGCGCTCACCGAGCAGTTCATCCCTCCCACCATCAACCACCGCGACACCGACCCGGACTGCCCGGTGGACTGCGTGCCCAACGAATCCGTCGACGCCGACCTCGACATCGTGCAGAACAACGGCTGGGCCTTCGGCGGCAACAACGCCGTGGTCCTGCTCGGCCGGTACGAGCGGCAACCCCGAGAAGAGGCCGTGCGATGACCGCACCTGCCCGCCGCCGTCCGGTCATCTCGGCCTGGACGGCCATCTCCCCCTTCGGCTACGGCCGGGAAGCGTTCGCCGACGGCGTTCGCGCCCGGCGCGAGCCGGCCATTGATCCTGGCGGCGAAGGTGATCCGGCGGCCGTCGTACCCGACTTCGACGTGCGTGAGCTGTTCGGCCGCAAGAAAACCCGGGCGATGAACCGGGTCAGCGGGCTCACCGTCGCGGCCGCGCAGCAGCTGCTCGCCGACATGGAACTGGCTCCGGACGGCGACCGCGAGCACATCGGTTTCGTGCTCGGCACCACGACCGGCAGCGCGCAGAGCATGATGGACCTGACCCGCGCGTCGATCACCGGCGAACAGCCGGACCACGTCGAGCCCGCGGCCGTTCCCGGCACGGTGATGAACTGCGCGGCCGGGCAGGCCGCGATCTGGCACGGTCTCAAGGGGCCGAACGCGACGATCGCGGCCGGGCGCACCACCGGGTTGCAGGCGTTGAACTACGCCCGCCGCCTGCTGATGACCGACCGCGCGGCGCAGGTCCTGTGCGGGGCGGCCGAGGAGCATTCCGACGCCCGGTCCTGGCTTGAGCACCATCGGCGCGGCGGGGCGGCGACGCTCGGCGAAGGCTGTGCGATGTTCCTGCTCGAACCGGCGGATTCGGCTGATCCGCGCAGCGTGCTGGCGACGTTGACCGGCATCGACTCGCGGATCTGTCTCGACGGCGACCTGGCCGGAACGTTGCACGCCACGGTGTCCTCGCTGCTGAAGCGGTCTGGCGTCGCGGCGGAACGGGTGTGGGCGGCTGTCGGCAGTGGCTTCCCCGCCGGGTCGGACCGCCCCGAGGACAGCACGCTGCGGCAGTTGTTCGGCGACGAAGTGACGGAGCGCGTGCCGCCAGTGGATCTCATCGGCGACACCTCGGCGGCGACCGCGCTGTTCGGTTTGGCGTCGGTGCTCAGCATCGCCGATGGGGTCGACCACGGCGAACAAGACCACATCGTCGTTACCGCTTGCGATGACGACGGTTCGGTGGCCTGTGCGCTGCTGCGGCTCGGCGGTGAGCCGCGATGAGCAGGACAGCGCTCGTCACCGGTGGTTCTCGCGGGATCGGCCGGGCGGTCGTACTTCGCCTGGCGCAGGACGGGTTCGACGTCGCCTTCTGTTATCACAGCAACCAAACCGCGGCCGACGTCCTCGTCAAGGAAGTCCTCGACCTGGGAGTGCGGGTCGAGGCCACACAGGTCGATGTGGCGGACGGCGAGGCGGTCACGGCGTGGGTGGAGCGCACGGCCGACGAGTTCGGTCCGCCGGACGCTCTGGTCACTTCGGCCGGGATCACCCGGGACGGTTCGCTCGCGCTGATGTCCGAACCGGACTGGTCGAGTGTGCTGCGCACGAACCTCGACGGCGTCTTCCACGCGTGCCGTCCCGCCGTGTTCCGGATGATCAAACGTCGTTCCGGAAGCGTGGTGACGCTTTCGTCGGTGTCCGGCGTGCACGGCAATCCGACCCAGACTAACTACTCCGCGGCTAAGAGCGGCGTCCTCGGCTTTACGAAAGCGCTGGCCAAGGAGGTCGGCCGATACGGGGTGCGGGTCAACTCCGTCGCGCCGGGCCTGATCGAGACCGACATGCTCGGCAAGCTGAGCGAGGCGACCCGCGAGAAGATGCTGCGGGCCGTCCCGCTGCGCCGGTTCGGCAGGCCGGAAGAGGTCGCGGACCTGGTGTCCTTCCTGGTTTCCGAACGCGCCTCCTACATCACCGGCAGCGTCTTCGAGGTGGACGGCGGCTTCGTCGTCTAGCCGGTCCTCCCCTTTCCCCGCGGCAGCGCAGGCAGCGCGTGCCGCGTCCTATCCGTGCGCTGGCGAAAGGACGTCATGAGCGCCGACAACGGTTTCATCCCGCGGCTCAAGACCGCGATCATGGGCACGGCCGAGCACCCGCTGGTATTCCTCGGCAATTTCGAGGTCGAAGAGCAGTGGGCGGTCGACGAACAGGGACTGCCCCGGGTTTCCGCCCCGGGCGGCATGGCGGTCGTCAACAGCATGGACGAGTTCGCGTTGCTGCTGGGCGGGAAGCGGGACCACGTCGTGCTCAAGCACGCGCCGGACCCCGGCTACCGCAGCTATCTGGAGGGGCTCGGTCTCGATCTGCCGCAGATCCACGTGGTCGCGGACCCGGATCCGGCGCGCACGGTCAGCCAGGACGCACTGCACGATCCGTGGCTGATCGCCGCGCTTTCCGCGTTGCGCACTGACGAAGCGCATCTGCTCGCCCACGGCGTCTCCGCGGTGGAGGAAGAGCTGTCCGCCGCGACCGGACTGCCGTTGGCCGCCCCGGACGCGGCCAGGTGCAAGGCGGTGAACAGCAAGATCTACAGCCGGCGCGTCGCGACTCAGCTCGGGTTGCGGCAGCCGAACGGCTGGGCGTGCGACACGCTCGAGCTGCTCGACGAGGCCGTCACCGCCGCTGGCGCCGTGCTCGCGACCGGCCGGAAGGTCGTCGTCAAGGAGGCGTTCGGGGTGTCCGGGAAGGGGATCTCGGTCGTCTCCGACGAACGCAGGCTCGACCGGTTGCGCCGGATGATCTCCGCGACCGCGCGCCGGAGGGGCCGGGACCGGATCGCGTTCGTCATCGAGGAGTGGGTCGACAAGCGAGCCGACCTCAACTACCAGTTCACCGTGAGCCGGGACGGTTCGGTGCGCTTCGACTTCGTCAAGGAGCTGATCACCGAGCACGGCGTCCACAAAGGACACCGAATCCCGCCGCGGCTGGACGATGCGCAGATCGAGAGCATCCGGTCCGCCGCGCAGGCGCTCGGCGGGCAGCTCGCCGCCGACGGCTACTACGGCGTCGTCGGGGTGGACGCGATCGTCGAACCGGACGGCGGGATCTTCCCCGTGCTGGAAATCAACGCCCGCAACAACATGTCCACCTATCAGGTGCCGATCCAGGAACGCTTCGTCACCGCGGGCGAGACCGCGATGGCCCGGCACTACTCGCTGCGGCTCGGCGCCAGCGTCGGTTTCGACCGGGTCCGCGACGTCCTCGGCGACCTGCTGTTCGACGGCGCGGGCAGCGGCCTGCTGGTGAACAACTTCGCCACCGTCAACGCCGGTGCGCAGACCGCCGCCGGTGCGCCGTTCGCCGGCCGCCTCTACGGCGTGCTCATCGGGGACTCGGTCGCCGAGGTCGACCGGATCGACGCGCGAGTCGAACGCGCGCTGGCCGTCTTGCAGCAGGACTGAGCACCAGTTTCCGCCCAGCCGAAGAATAAGGAAGTTCTGTGACCGAAACCGCTACCGTCCCGGAGTTCGCCGTCGTCTCCGGAGCGCAGGTGCACCACGTGCTCGACGGCGCCGAGAAGCAGCTCGTCGAACTGATCGAGGCGGCCTACCGGCTGCACGGGCAGCAGGCGACCGTCAACCCGCCCTCCTACTTCCTCCGGTTCCCGGACCGGCCGACCGCGCGCATCATCGCGCTGCCCGCCTCGGTCGGCGGGGAGGTCGCGGTCGACGGGGTCAAGTGGATCTCCAGCTTCCCGGAAAACGTCCGCACCGGGCTGCCGCGAGCCTCAGCCGTGTTGATCCTCAACGACCAGAAGACCGGGTACCCGCTGGCCTGCATGGAAAGCTCGATCATCAGCGCCACTCGCACCGCGGCGTCGGCGGCGCTCGCGGCCGACTGGCTCACCCGCCGCGGCGAACGGCCCCGCCGGATCGGGTTCGTCGGCACCGGGCTCATCGCGCGCTACGTGCACCGGTTCCTCGTCGGCACCGGCTGGGACTTCGACGAGACCGCGGTGTTCGACCTCTCCGCCGAGCACGCCGCGGGCTTCCGCGGCTACCTGGAGAGCACGGGAGCGAGCGGGATCTCCGTGCGCGAGAGCGCCGAGGAACTGATCCGCGGCAGCGACCTGGTCGTGTTCGCGACCGTGGCCGGCGAGCCGCACGTCCACGATCCGGCCTGGTTCGGCCACCGCCCGCTGGTGCTGAACGTTTCCCTGCGCGACCTGTCCACCGAGGTGATCCTGGCCTCGGCCAACGTGGTCGACGACGTCGAGCACTGCCTGAAGGCCAACACCTCGGTGCACCTCGCCGAAGAGGCCACCGGCGGACGCGATTTCCTCGACGGCACCCTCTTCGACGTGATGACCGGGGCACTCGCCCTGGACGCCGGCCGGCCGGTGGTGTTCTCGCCGTTCGGGCTCGGGGTACTGGACCTCGCGGTCGGCAAGCACGTCCTGGACGAACTGCGCCGCCGCGGCGAACTGCATTCGGTCGGCGACTTCTTCTTCGAACTCGACCGCTACGGCCAACGCTGATGCCGATCATCACCAGCCCGCACGAGTTCAACGTCGACGACCTGTTCGTCGACCTGAACGGGTGTACAGGGCGATCGCTCTACCTCAAATGCGAGGGCTTCAACTTCGCCGGTTCGATCAAGATCAAGGCCGCGACCGAGATGATCGACGCGGCCGAACTGGACGGCACGCTGACGCCCGGCGCGACGCTCGTGGAGAGTTCGTCGGGCAACCTCGGGGTGGCGTTGAGCCTGGTCGCCACCAGCCGGGGCTACCGGTTCATCTGCGTCACCGACTCACGCTGCACCCTCGGCGCCCGGCAGCTGATGCAGACGCTCGGCGCCGAGGTGCACGTGATCACCGAACCGCATCCGGAAGACGGGCTGCTCGGTGCGCGGATCGCGCACGTGCGGCGGTTGTGCGCCGAGGGCACCGACCGGGTGTGGCTCAACCAGTACGCGAACGCGGGCAACTGGCAGGCGCACTACCGCACCACCGGACCGCAGATCGCGAGTTCCTTCCCTGGCGCCGACGTGGCGTTCATCGGAGCGGGCACGACCGGCACGCTGATGGGGTGCGCGCGGTACCTGCGCGAACACTGTCCCGGAATGCGCGTGGTGGCCATCGACACCGTGGGTTCGGTGACCTTCGGAACCCCAGCGGCCCCGCGGATGATCCCCGGCCTGGGCACCGGGGTCCGGCCCGCGCTGCTGGACGAGTCCTATGTGGACGATGTGGTGCATGTGCCGGAACTCGACACCGTGCGCATGTGCCGCCGGCTCGTCCGGGCGGGCTTCCTGTTCGGCGGTTCGACCGGCACCGTCGTCGCCGGGGCGTTGAACTGGCTCGACCGGCACGCGCGCGGCCGGAGCTTCACCGCGGTGGCGGTGGCCCCCGATCTCGGCGACCGCTACCTGGACACGGTTTACCACGACCAGTGGGTGGCCGACCTCTACGGAGACGCGGCGCTCGCCCCGCCCGCCGCGCTCGGGAGCTAGTACCACTCGAAATCGAGGTGCCACGCCCAGTGTGCGCACGAACACGAGGAGCCATCCTTAGACCGTCCGGCTTGCCGCCTGCGCGGCGGGAGGCCTGAAGCGGCCCAAGGAGTGCGGCTTTGCGAACGCTACCTCTGCTCCGTCTCGCACGCTGGTGTGCCGGAGCACCCGGCCCGGTCGTGTCCGCGTGGCTGCTGTTCCTGTTCGTCGCGGCGAGCGAGGGCCTCGCCGCGGCGACCAGCGGCTCCGCGAAGGCGGGGTTCGTGTCGGCCCCGTCCGCGGGTTCCGTCCTCGCGGTCGGCTGCCTGCTCACCGCGCTGCTGTTGTTGCTGGTGCTGGGTTCGCTGCGGCTGGCCGCGATCGCGTTCGGGTATCTCGCGACGGTCGGGGTCAGCGCGCTCGGAGTGCTGATGGCGATCGCCGGGGCCGGTGCGGGTTCGTTCGGCAGCTGGAACCTCGTTCTGCTGCCGGGCATCACGAGCGCGGCCAACCATCTGCTGTTCGCGGTCCGCAGGCAGCAGGAGATGCCGCCGGGAAAGCACGACCCGTCCGACACCGCACAGATCGTCGCTTCGACGGCCGGGCGGACCGCGCTCGTCACCGGGCTGGCGATGCTCTCGGCGATGACCGGGCTCTATCTGACCGGCGAACCGCAAGTCATGCGGCTGGCCGCGGCCGTGGTCCTGATCGTGCTCGTCGAAGCCGCCGCGGCGCTGACTCTGCTCCCGGTCCTGCTGACCCGTATCGCGCTCCCGGTGCGGAGGTCGTTCCAATGGCACTGGCTGCCCCGGTTCGTTGCCCGCCTGCCAGCGACGTGGCGTTACCGCAGCGCAGCGGGACTCATCGGGGCGCTGGTGTGCACGGCAGCCGCTCTGGGTTACGTCGTCTACCGCTACCTCGAATCGCCGACCCTGCCGCCGTTGCCCTTGGCGCTGCTGATCGGACTGACTTCGCTCGCGGTGATTACGGCTTTCCGGCCGATGGTGGTCGCGTTGACGACTGCGGTGCTTTCGGTGCTGTCCGCGCTTTTCGCGCTGACCATGCTCACCTGCATGGCCCCGCCGACCCCGACGTGGCTGCCGGTGGCGTTGGTGGCCGTGCTCGCCGCGCCCACCACCGACATGCATGTCTGCCTGCTGCACCACTTCCGCGTCGAAGCGCTGACCGGGATGTCGCCCCAGCACGTGCTGGCGGAAGGCCTGCGTCGCGGCACCGTGGCGATCTCCAGCGCGAGCGTGGTGTCGATCGGCGTCTTCAGCGCTCTCGGGATCGCCGGCACCGGCGCGTTGAGCGAGTTCGGCTGGGCGGCCGCGGCGGCGCTGGCGGTGGACGTGCTGGTGATCCGGCTGGTGCTGCTGCCCTTGCTGCTCTCGCTAGCGGGCCCGGTCCGCTGGTGGCGGCGGACCGGGCCGGGGGCTGCGCGAAAGTGAACTTCGGGGTCACCCCGTGGTCGGGTGCCCGGTGAGGTCGAGGAAGGCTTCGTCAAGGGTCGGCCTGCGCAGCGCGAAGTCCGCCAGGGCGACGCCGCGTTCGTGCAACGCGTTCGCCGCCGCGGCGATGCCGCCGCTCTCGTCGAGCAGTTCGAGGGAGATGCTGCACCGTCGTTCGTCGACAACCGGGACGCCTACCGCGACCGGCGTCAGGGCCGCGACGGCGTCCGCGAGACCGTCGGGGTGCGCGACAGCGACCTCCAGCCGTTCCCGGCCGACCTTGCGCTTGAGTTCGTCCGCGGTCCCCTCGGCGACGCTGCGGCCCTTGTCGATGACCACGATCCGGTCGGCGAGGTAGTCGGCTTCCTCGAGGTACTGCGTGGTGAGCAGGACTGTGGCGCCTTCGCTGACCAGTTCGCGGACCATCGTCCACAACCCCATCCGGCTCGCCGGGTCCAAGCCGGTGGTCGGTTCGTCGAGGAACAGCACCGAGGGTCGCGCCACGAGGCAGGTCGCGAGGTCGAGGCGGCGACGCATCCCGCCCGAATATGTGCCGACCGAGCGGTCCGCCGCCTCGACCAGGTTGAACCGCTCCAGCAGTTCTCCCGCGCGGGCGCGCGCTCCTCGACGGCCGAGATGCAGAAGACGACCCAGCAGCACCAGGTTCTGCCTGCCGGTCAGCAGTTCGTCCACCGCCGCGTACTGGCCCGCGAGCGCGATGTGCCGCTGGACCTGCTTGCGTTCCCGCACGATGTCGTGCCCGGCGACCAGCGCGCGGCCGCCGTCCGGCGGGAGCAGCGTCGCGAGCATCCGGACGGTGGTGGTTTTGCCCGCGCCGTTCGGGCCGAGCAAGCCCAGCACCGTGCCCGGCGGCACGGCGAGGTCGACGCCGGCGAGCGCTTCGTGGTCGCCGTAGCGTTTGCGGAGCCCTTCGGCTTCGATCGCGAGTTCTCCGTGCGCGGTCATGTCAGCCTGCTTCCCGGACGTTATCGGGGGACAAATCGGTCCAGTGGCCGGAAATGTGCGCGAGGGCTTCTTCCCGGCTGGTCTCGCCGAGCGAAACCAGCCAGCCTGGCGGGATTTCCGCGAACGAGGGCCACAGGCTGTACTGCTGTGCCTCGTTGACCAGCACCAGGAACGAGCCGTTCTGGTCGTCGAAAGGGTTTGTCATCTCGTACTCCGGATCGGTTAGGCGAGGCGGTAACGGCGGAAGCTCAGCAGGGTCGCCGCGGCGAAGAGCACGACCAGCGTCACCGCGACGACGACGCCGGGATGCTGGGCGGGGAACGAACTGTCCTCGGGCACCGGCACGCCCCACAACTGGCGGCACAGCGTGGTGACGGAGCTGACCGGGTTCCATTCGGCGATCGGCCGGACCCAGGACGGCAGCTGGCTGACCGCCATGAAAGCGTTGGACAGGAAGGAAAGCCCGAGCGTCAGCACCGCGCCGACGCCGTCGATGGATTCGGGATTGCCCATCGACAGCCCGAGCAGGACGCCGACCCAGACCATCACGTAGAGGAAAAGGGCGAGCACGGTCAATCCGGCGAGCAGCGCGGGGAACCCGGCGTGCACGCGGCCGCCGACCGCCAGCCCGATCCCGGCGACGATCGCCAGCGCCACGAAGCCCACCAGCGCGTCGCCGATGGTGTGGCCGAACAGCACGGCGGGACGGGAGATCGGCAGCGAGCGGAACCGGTCGGTCAGGCCGCCTTTGAGGTCCATCGCCACCGCGATCGCGGTCGGCGCGATCCCGGCGAGGCCGACCTGCATCAGCGCGGCCGGGAACAGGAACTCCGGATAGCTGCCGCCGCCTTCCACGCTCACCGCGCCCTTGAACACGTAGCCGATCGCCAGCATGGTGATCAGCGAGTTCAGCGTGATGGCCAGCAGCCGTCCCGGGACTTTGCGGAGGTGGGTCAATCGGCGGCCGGCCAGTGCGAAGGTTTCGACGGCCGCTGCCATCGCCCGCGGCGGATCCGCGGGGGTAGTCATCGTGGTCATCGCGACTCCTCGTTGCTCGCCAGTGTTTCGGCCACCGCGGCGCCGATCTCCGCTTGCGGCCGCGGGTCCATCAGGTATTCGTGGCCGCAGTCGATCCGGTGCGCGCGCACCGGTCCGGCCACGTGCGGCACCCATCGGCCCGCTCGTTCGGCCACCTCCGCGTCGGTCAATCCCTCGGCGGCGACGAACAACTCGACCACGCCGGTGAACCTGGCCGGGCGGTACCGGTGGGCCAGGGACGCGTTGTTGTCCATCACCGCGAGGACCCGCGTCATGCGTTCCTCGCCGATGTCGGCCAGCCTGCTGTCCCCGCGCCGCAGCACGGCCACGACGTCGGCTGGGGTCAGCTCGCGGCTGGCGTCGGTGTCGTGGAAGCCCACGTGCTCCAGGAAATCGACGAGCAGTTCGTGCCGGGACGGCGCGGTTTCGGTGCCGTCCTGCGGGTAGCTGTCCAAGATGGACAGTGAGCCGACCGTTTCGCCTTGGGCTTCGAGGAGTACGGCGAGTTCGAAGGCCAGCAGACCGCCGTAGGACCAGCCGAGCAGGTGGTACGGGCCGCGCGGCTGGATCCGGCGGATGTGTTTCAGATAGTCCTCGGCGACTTGCTCGACGGAATCCGGGAACTGTTCCGTGCCGCTGATGCCCGGCGACTGCAGACCGTAGATCGGGCGGTCCGGCAGATGGGCCGCGAGGCCGAGGTACGGCAGGCTCAGGCCGAGTCCGGCGTGCAGGCAGAACAGCGGCGGTTTCGTCCCGGTCGGGCGGATCGGCAGCACCGGCGCGAACGGGTCCGGCAGGTCGGCGAGGTCGGGTTCGGCTCGTTCGGCGAGTGCGGCCAGGCGTTCGACGCTGCCGTGGGTCAGGACGTCGGCCACCGTCAGCCGCAGTCCGGCGCGCCGGGCGAGCGCGACCAGGCGGACGGACTGGAGGCTGTTGCCGCCCAGTTCGAAGAACCCGGTCTGGACGTCGATGTCGGCAAGGCCCAGGGTTTCCGCGAACGCGGTTCGCAGCAGTTCGACAGTTTCGCTGGTGTCCTGGCTGGTTTGTGCGGTGGGAGCGGGCAAAGCCGAGCGGTCCAGCGTGCCGTCCGGCGCGACGGGGATGGCGTCCAGTTCCGTGAACGCGGTCGGGATCAGGTAGTCGGGAAGTTCGGCGGCCAGTGCTTCCCGCAGGGTTAGCGGGTCGACGCCGCGTTCCCATTGCGGGACAACGTAGGCGAGCAGGACGTCGTCCTCGGCGATCACGGCGGCTGCCGCGACCGAGGGCTGGCGGTGCAGAGCCGCTTCGATCTGCCCGAGCGGGACCGCGAAGCCGCGTACCTGGACCTCGCGGATCACCTCCACGGTTCCGTCCAAGCGGAGGCGGGCGGGAAGGCCGGTGGGTGCGCCGGCCAAGTACAGCTCTCCTCGGCCACCGCGAGGCACTGGCTGCCCACTCTGGTCGAGGACATCGGCGCGGCTGTGCGCGAACGGGCGTCCGTTGACCAGCGAGAGCCAGCCGGACTCCGCGGTGCCCTCGCAGTTGAGTGCTCCGTCGAGAAATTCTTCGCCGAAGTTCAGCGACCGGGTACCCGGTCGCAACGCCAGCATCTTCGCGATGCTCGGGGTCAGTACCACGACGCTCGGGTCCACCGACGAGGCGAGTTCCGCGATCTCGGCGGCGGGCGCGACAGTCACCACCGCGCCGGCGTGCAACGCGGCGAGCACGACCGGCAAGGCGAACTCGGTGTCCGGCGCAAGAAGACGGTCGCTGGGCGTGAGCGGCAATTCGGTCAGCAAGGCGGCGATTGTCGCGGCAAGGGCATCTCGGCTGAAGACCGCGTCGCCGCGATACGCCAGCTCCGACCCCGACAGCGGCACCTTCAGGTCGGTGTCAGGGAATCCGGAGACGTCCGCGGGGATTGTGCAGCGAGACGGTCCGCTCGACGTCCAGGCCGCGCCGATGGCGAGGACGGCGAAGATCGCTGCCCAGCGGTCGCGGCCCGGTGGCAGGTCGGCGGTCACCGTCTCCCCCGGACCCGCGCCCTGGGCCTGCAAAGCCCGGGCCAGCCGGTTGGCTTGCTCGCGCAGACCGATGTCCCCCGGTACCAGCAAGCCATCGGGAGCCTCGGGAACCTCGGCAGCCGGGACGGCTGAGGGGGCTCGCTCGGCGGAAGTGCGCAGGTCGATCCGGCTCAGCGGCTGCCCGGGGTCCTCGGCGGCGGCGGTCAGGAGGAGCGTCAGCCGGTCGACGAGCAGCTGCGCGGTTTCGGCGGTGAACGCTTCGGCGTTGTATTCGAGCGTGCCTTCCAGTCCGCGCTCCCCCTTGTGCTGGCCCAGCTGGAAGGTCAGGTCGAACTTGAACTTCTTGTGCGTCGGGGCCAGCATTTCGGGACGCGCGGTCAGACTGCCGAGGCTGACTTCGTCGGGCGGGACGTCGTAGAAGGACAGCAGCACCCCGAACAACGGCTGCCGTGACATCGAACGGGCCGGTTGCGTCGCCTCCAACAGCCGTTCGAAGGGCAGCTCTTGGTGGGCGTAGGCGGTGAGGTCGGCGTCGCGGACTCGCGCGACCAGCTCGGCGAACTGCGGGTCGCCGCTGGTGTCGGTGCGCAGGACCAGCGTGTTGACGAAGAAGCCGACGAGGTCGTGCACGGCTTCGTCCGGTCGTCCGGCGACCAGGCTGCCGAGCGGGATGTCGGTTCCCGCGCCGAGCCGGGTGAGCAGCGTCGCCAGTGCGGCTTGGACGACCATGAACAGGCTCGCGCCTTGTTCGTGCGCGAGCCGCGCGAGGCTGCGGTGCACAGTGGACGGTACGGCGAATTCGATGGTCCCGCCGCAATATCCGGCTGAGGCTCGGCGCGGCAGATCGACCGGCAACGCCAGCTCGCCGGGCATTCCGGCGAGTGCATCACGCCAGTGTTTCAGCAGGCGGGCGGATTCGCCGTCCTTGGTGTCGTCCAGCAGGGAGTGTTGCCAGACTGAGTAATCCGCGTACTGCGCAGGCAGTTCAGTCCACTCTGGACTCTTTCCGGACAGCCGGGCTTCGTAGGCGGTGGCGAGGTCGCGGGCGAGCACATCGACCGACCAGGCGTCTCCGGCGATGTGGTGCAACACCAACAGCAGGACGTGGTCTCCGTTGTCATCAGGGCCGAACAGCTTGCTGCGCAACGGAAGATCTGCGGACAGATCGAAACCGCGAGCGATCTCCTCCTCCAGGGCCGCGGCAAGATTCCCGGGCATCGGTGCGGTGCGCAACGATTCGCCTGCAGCGAGAACGCGCTGGTACGGCACGCCATCGGTGTCAGGGAACACCGTACGCAGGATTTCGTGGCGCGCGGTCAGATCGTCGACAGCCGCGGCGAGTGCTGCTTGGTCCAGCTCTCCGGACAGCCGCACGGCGAGAGGGATGGTGTATCCGCCGTGTTCGCCTTCGAGCCGGTTGAGGAACCACATCCGCTGCTGGGCGAACGACAACGGCAGCGGGTCGGGGCGCTCCAGTTTGCGGAAGGCCGCGCGTGCCTGGCCGGCGGACGCGAGCCGTCCGGCCAGCGCGGCGACGGTGCGGGCCTCGAACAAGTCCCGCAGCGGCAGTTCGACGTTCAGTTCCGACCGGATCCGGCTGACCAGCGCGGTGGCCAGGAGGGAATGGCCGCCGAGTTCGAAGAAGTCGTCGTCGATCCCGGTTTCGGGGACGGCCAGCACCTCGGCGTAGAGACGGGTCAGTTGTTCCTCGACCGGGGTGCGGGGAGCGCGTTTTTCCTGCCCAGAAAGGTTCTCTGGCGCGGGAAGCGCTTTGCGGTCCACCTTGCCGTGCGCGGTCAGCGGGAGCCGGTCGAGTACGACGATCGCGCTGGGCACCATGTACGCGGGCAGCAGTTCGCCGAGCTGAGCCTGCAGGTCCTCGGGCCGGGCGGTTCCCGCGACGTAGCCGACCAGGTGCCGGTTGGCCGCGTCGGAGCCCTGCACGACAACCACCGCGTCGGTGACGGATTCCTGAGCGAGGAGACCGGCCTCGATCTCGCCGAGTTCGATGCGGTGACCGCGGATCTTGACCTGGAAGTCGCGGCGCTCCACGAACTCCAGTGCACCGTCGGCCCGGCGCACCACGCGGTCGCCAGTCCGGTACATCCGGGTGCCCGGTTCGCCGAACGGGTCCGCGACGAACACCGTACCCGTCTTGACTGGATCGCCGACGTAACCGCGGCCGACGACCAATCCGCCGACGTACAGCTCCCCTGGCGCGCCCGCCGGAACCGGACGCAGCTCATCGCTCAGCACATACAGCCGGGTGTTCCGCACCGGGAGGCCGATCGGCACCCGCAATCCCTGCGCATCGTCCACACTGGACAGAACCGCGTGGGTCACGTCGTCCGAACACTCTGTCGGGCCATAGGCGTTCACCAACGGGATGTCCGGGAAGTACCCGAACCACCGCACGCAGAGGTCCGGCGGCAATGCCTCGCCGGTGACTACCAGCCAGCGCAGGCCGTCCAGGTTCGGCGGGCTGCCCGCGTCCCAGAAGTCCAAAGCCGCCCGCAGCAACGACGGCACGACCTCCAACACCGACATGCCCAAGCCGAACAGCGCGTCCGGATCGGCCGCCGTTTCGCGGCTCACCGCCCGGACTTGGGCGCCGACCATCAGCGGGGCGAGCATCTGCCACACCGATACGTCGAACGTCAGCGGGGCGTTCTGCACCAGCACATCCGACGGTTTGAGGTCCAGATCCTCCACCTTCGCCAGCAGGTGGTTGACCATTCCCCGGCGGGAAACCATCGCTCCCTTGGGACGGCCGGTGGAACCCGACGTGAAGATCAGATACGCCACGTCGTCGTCCGCGCCGGTCACTGGCGCCAGCTCAGTGTCGACGGCGTCGTCGAGTTCGACGACCTCCACCGGCAGACTGGCTGCGATCTCCCGGAACTCCGGGGCCGCGATCACGCACGCCGCACCGCTGTCCTCCACCAGACCTCGCAGCCGGGCGAGTGGCACCGCCGGATCCAACGGCACGTAAGCACCACCTGCGCCGAGGACGCCGAGCACCGCCGAAACAAAGCCGATGCCGGGCCCGGCGAGCACGCCCGCTACCCGTCCGGGCGGCAACCGCCGAGACAGCGCCGAAGCCAAGCCCGCCAGCTCCGCATAACTCACCGACCCGGTGTCATCGACCACCGCGACCGCGTCCGGTGCCTGCGCGCGCACCCTCTCGACCACGCCCGCGCCAACCGGCCCGGTCTTGCCCAGCAGGAATTCCTGCTCCGGTTCGGCCACTACGTCGATCCGGCCGAGCAGGCGGTCCGGATCGCCGAGCACCGTGTCGAGCAAGGCCCGGAACTGCTGCGCCAATCCGCGGACGCGGTCGTCGCCGAACGCCTCGCGGAGGTAGTCGAAGCGGAAGACGAGAGAGCCACGCGGTTCGACCACGAGGCTGAGCGGGTAGTGCCGCGAATCGAGCGTCACCGCGTCGACCACGCGCACGTCCTCGCCGAGTTTCACCAGCGGGCCGCCGTCGCCGGCGGGCACGTTCTCGAACACCACCGCGGTGTCGAAGAGTTCCCCGCTGTCCGGGATGGCTCCGCTCAGCTGTGCTTGCCCGATGTGCTGGTAAGACACCATCGCGGCTTGCTGAGATCCCAGTTCGGCGAGCAGTTCGCGCACCGGTCGGGCCGGGTCGAGCCGGGCCCGGACCGGCACGGTGTTCACGAACATGCCGACCATCGTTTCGACGCCCGGAAGCTCCGCCGGACGCCCGGAAGCCACCGCGCCGAAGACGACGTCCTGCTGTCCGGCGAGCCTCCCGACCAGAATCGCCCAGCAAGCTTGCACAATCGTGCTGACTGTCAGCTCGTGTTCTCGTGCCCACGCGTAAAGATTCGCAGTGTCGCTTTCGGACAGTGCTAATTCGACAGTCGCGGGAAGGGACGCGGCGGCGGGCAGATCCGGCGCTACGCGGGTCGGGCCGGCCAGGCCGTCGAGCAGGTCCTGCCAGGCTTTCCGCCCGGCTTCCTGATCCTGCCGGGACAGCCAGGCGAGGTAGTCGCGGATGTGCGGCACGGCGGGCAGTTCGGTCGTCGCGCCGCCTGCGTAGAGCTGCGCCAGCTCGTCGATGAGGATGGGCACCGACCAGCCATCGGTGGTGATGTGGTGCGCGCTCCACAGGAACCGGTACCGCTCGGCGGCGACCCGGATCAGCGTGAAGCGGACCAGTGGCGGGCGGGCGAGATTGAAGCGGCGCAACCGGTCCTGCTCGACCAGCCGTTGCAGCTCCGCCTCACGACGGTCCTCCGGAAGCACGGTGAGATCGACCTCGGTCCACGGCAGCTCGACCGATTCCGCGACCAGCTGCACCGGTTCTCCGTTGCGGCGTCGCCGGAAGTATCCGCGCAGAGCGGCGTGCCGGGTCAGCAGTGTGGCGCAGGCATCCCGGACCGCGCCGGTGTCCAGCGGTCCTTCGAGGTCCGCGATCGCTTGCACGGCATAGAAATCCACGCCTTCGGCATCCAGTTCGGCGTGGAAGAGCATGCCCTGCTGCAACGGAGCCAGCGGAAGCACCTCCTCGACCGGCCCGTCCCGCAGCTCGTCGAGTTCTCCCGGTTCGAGTTCGACCAGCGCGGTGGCAGGCTCGGGTTCGGCCTCGTGCCCGACGGGTACCGCGTTCTCCGCGATCGCCGCCGGTGTCCGGGCTTCCAGCAGGTCGCGCGGGGTGATGATCAGCCCGGCCTTGCGCGCACGGCTGACCACCTGAATCGAGCTGACGCTGTCGCCGCCAAGGGCGAAGAAGTTGTCGTCGATGTAGACCTTCGGCACGGTCAGCACTTCGGCCAGGACATCGCACAGGATCGCCTCGACGGGATTGCGCGGGGCCCGGCCGACCGTCTCGGCGGCGAAATCGGGCTCGGGCAACGCGTCCCGGTCGACCTTGCCGTGCACGGTCAACGGCAGCGCGTCTAGCACGACCATCGCGGGCGGCACCAGGTAATCCGGCAGCCGCTGCTGCAGTTCGCTGCGCACCGACGGGACGTCGACCGGCTCCGTGCCGACCAGGTACGCGGCGAGCCGTTTGGTCCCGCCGTCGTCGCGCACCACCACGACGGCGTCCGCGATCTCGGGCAGCTCGCGCAGGGTGGCCTCGATCTCGCCGAGTTCGATGCGGTGGCCGCGGATCTTGACCTGGAAATCGCGCCGCTCGATGAACTCCAGCGCACCGTCCTCCCGGCGCACCACGCGGTCCCCGGTGCGGTACATCCGGGTCCCTGGCTCGCCGAACGGGTCCGCGACGAACACCGAACCCGTCTTGGCCGGGTCGCCCACATAACCGCGGCCGACAACCAAGCCACCGACGTACAGTTCTCCGGCCGCACCAGCCGGAACCGGGCGCAACTCGTCGCTCAACACGTACAGCCGGGTGTTCCGCACCGGGAGCCCGATCGGAGTCCGCAGCCCGCGCACATCGTCCACACTGGACAGAACCGCGTGCGTGACGTCGTCCGAGCATTCCGTCGGCCCGTAAGCGTTCACCAGCGGAATCTCCGGGAAATACCCGAACCACCGCACGCACAGGTCCGGCGGCAACGCCTCGCCGGTCACCACCAGCCAGCGCAACCCGGTCAGCTCCGGCGGACCACCGGCGTCCCAGAAATCCACCGCCGCCCGCAGCAACGACGGCACCACTTCCAGCACCGACATGCCCAAACCGAACAACGCGTCCGGATCACCCGCCGTCTCCCGGCTCACCGCCCGGACCTGACCGCCGACCACCAGCGGGGCGAGCATCTGCCACACCGACACGTCGAATGTCAGCGGCGCGTTCTGCACCACCACATCCGACGACGTGAGGGACAGGTCCGCCACCTTCGCCAGCAGATGGTTCATCATCCCGAGCCGGGAAACCATCGCGCCCTTCGGACGACCGGTCGAACCCGACGTGAAGATCACGTACGCCACATCGTCGTCCGCGCCGACGACCGGTGCCAGCTCGGTGTCGACCGCGCCGTCCAGCTCCACGACGTCCACCGGCAGCTCCGCGGCGACCTCCCGGAACTCCGGTGCCGCAAGCACACAAGCCGCGCCGCTGTCCGCCACCAAGTCGCGCAACCGCGCCAGGGGAAGCGTCGGATCAAGCGGCACGTAAGCGCCACCCGCGCCCAGCACGCCGAGAACCGCTGAAATAAAGCCACTCCCCGGCCCGGCGAGCACCCCGGCTACGCGCCCCGCAGGCAACCGCCGAGACAACGCCGAAGCCATCCCCACCAGGTCCGCGTAACTCACCGACCCGGCAGCATCGACCACGGCGACCGCATCCGGATCCTGCGCGCGCACCCGCTCCACCACGCCCGCACCCACCGGGCCGGTCTCGCCCAACCCGGCCGCGAGCAGCGCCGCTCGCTCGCGTTCATCGGCGACGTCCACGTGCGCGAGCGGCGCGTCAGGTTCGGCGCGCGCGAAGCGGTCCAGGAACCCGGCGAACCGGTGCAGGTGAGTGTCCACTCCGGACTCGTCGTAGAGGTCGGGGTTCCCGTTGAGGTGCAGTTCGATCCCGCCGTCGGGCTCGTCGAGGACGGTGATCGACAGGTCGTTGGTGATCCCGGTGGACAGGTTCCGCACTCGCGTCACGCAGTCGCCCAGCCGCAGCCCGGGGTCCGCGGGCAGCACGTTGACGAACGGACCGCCGAACGGCCGCCGCTCGTCGCTGCGCACACCGATGTCGCGCCGGATCTGGTTGACGTGGTACCGCTGGTGCTTGAGCGTGCGGGCGAGTTCCCGTGAAGCCTGCTTCAGCAGCAGTCGCGGGGTCATCGCGGGCGTCACCTGCATTTTCAACGGCAGGTAGTTCGCCATCATCCCCGGGATCGTCCGGGTCCGGACGCCGGCGCGGGCCGCCACCGGGACGGTCAGCATCAGGTCTTGGATGCCGGAAAGGCGTTCGGTGTAGGCGGCCATCGCGGCGAGCAGGAAGGTCGGCAGGGTCACCCCGGCTTGCGCCACCGCCTTCCGTGCCGCGGCGGCCGCGTCGGCGGGGAGGGCGAGCGTACGGCGGAGGAACCCGCGAGCCGGGGCGGGTTCCTTGCCGGACAGGCTGATCAGGTCCGGGACCGTGCTGAAGTGGCTGCTCCAGAACTCGCGGTCGCGGCCGAGGTGGGACGAGCTGTGGTAGGCGAGTTCGGACTCCAGCAGGTCCCGGAACGGCGGCAGCGGACGGCCCTCGGGCTCCGCGCCGGTCAGCACGGCCGTGTACAGCTCGCCCATCCGGCGGTGGCAGATCGCCGCGCTGAACCCGTCGCCCACCAGATGGTGGGTGGTGAGATACCAGAAGCGCCGGCGCGGTCCGAGGGTGAGCAGCGCGCAGCGGAACAGCGGGAAATCGGCGACGGAGAAGGGCCGGGCCAAGTCCTCGTGCATCCAGCCGAGCGCGGCCGCCTCGGGATCCGGTTCGCCGGAGAAGTCCAGGAAGCTGACCGGCAGCTCGGTCAGCGGCTCGACCACCTGGCGCGGTTCGCCGTCGACCTCGAAGAAGCGGGCGCGGAAGCATTCGGCCTCGTCGGTGAGCAGGCGGAACGCCTCGAGGAAGACCGGCACGTCGAGGTCGCCGGAGATGTCCAGGTAGTCGGCCATCGCGTAGGCCAGCCCGCCTCCGGACAGCTGCTCGTCGAACCAGACGTCGGTCTGGGCGGTGGACAGGGGCAGGCTGGTCTCGACAGCGGTCATCGCGGCACCTCGGAAAGTCGGTCGGTGGTCTGCGGCCCGGGCACCCGGCCGAACGCGTCGGCGGCCCATTGGTCCCGGTAGACCGTCTCCAGGTAGTGGTCGCCCAGATCCGGGGAGATGGCCACGGCGGTCAGTTCGCGGTCCTCGCGGGCGAGCCACGACAGCGCGCCGGCGACGACGGTGCCGGTCGAGCCGCCGAACAGGAATCCGTGCCGCACCAGCGTCCGGCACATCTCCACGGTTTCGGTTTCCTCGACGTGCACCACATCGTCCACTAAGGACTCGTCGAGCAGGGCAGGGCGGATCGCGGAGCCGAGCCCGGGAATGCGCCTCGGCCCTGGCGCGCCGCCGAAGCTCACCGAGCCGACGCTGTCCACCGCGACCACGCGGATCGACCGGCGCGCCTCGCGCAGGTACCGCGCGCAGCCCATCAGCGTCCCGGCCGTGCCGGTGCCGACGAACAGCACGTCGAGACCGGGGAACATGCGCAGGATCTCCGGGCCGGTGCTCCGGTAGTGCGCGGTCCAGTTGCCCGGGTTGGTGTGCTGGTCGAGCCACACGTAGTGCTCGTTCTCCGCGCAGAGGCGCTCCACCAGCCGCTGCCGCGCGCCGACCAGGCCGTCCACCGGATGCGGTTCGGTCAGCACCCGGACCTCGGCGCCGTAGTTCTGCATCAGCTGCCGCGCGGACAGCGTGCAGTGGTCGTCGGTGACGCAGATGAACCGGTAGCCCCGGCTGGCCGCGACCATCGCCAGCGCGACGCCGATGTTCCCGGACGAACTCTCGACGATCGTGTGGCCGGGGCGCAGCCTGCCGTCCCGCTCGGCCTGTTCGACGATCTCCAGCGCGGCCTTGAGCTTGATCGACCCGGCGAAGTTGAACCCCTCGCATTTGACGAACAGGTCGCGGCCGACGAACCGGCGCAGGTCGACGTAAAGATCCGGGACGGTGAACTCCTGAGGGGCGGATATCACCCGCACGGCAAACCTCCGGTGCGCGAAGGGGCGCTCAGCACCGGGAACGACTCGCCCCGGCCGACTTTTCCGGCGAGCAGCCCGGTGAAGACGATGAGTTTCTGGATGTTCGCGGCGCCCTCCATGAATTCGACGCCGCGCGCGTCGCGAATCAGCTTGTCCAGCAACGGATGCGCCCAGCGCGCGCCCGGCCCGAAGAACCGGCAGGCCGCTCTGGTCGCGTCCTCGGCGAGCCGGCTCGCCTCGGCTTTCGCGGACGAGGCGAGGTGTCCGCCCCGGCTCCCGCCCGCGTCCACCTCCATCGCCGCGAGGTGCACCAGGTTCCGGACGCTCTCGATCCGGTATCCCAGCTGGTCCCATTCCGCCGCCGCACCGCCGGTGAGCAGGCCGCCCTCGGCGCGGACGTACTCGTGCGCGGCCCGCGCGATGCCGACCGCGATGGCCGCGACGCCGGGCCGGAGCCGGTTGAACGTCAGCGTGGCGGCCCACATCCCGCGCCGGGCCGGGGAAAGATGGCAGCCCAGCACGCGGTTCGCGGGAATCCGCACATTGTCGAACTCCAGGGCGCAGAACCGCGCGCCGCGCAACCCGAGCATTCCCAAGGGTTCGGCGCGGAAACCGGGGGAAGCGGTGTCCAGCAACACTGCTCGCACGCCGAGCGGGCCGGGTGCGGTGCGGGCGAAGACCACTCCCATGCCAGCGCGGGAAGCGTTGCCGACGTACCGTTTCCGGCCGTTGAGCACGAAATCGCCGTCCGGCCCCGGCGTCAGTCTGGTGGTCAGCGCGTTCGCGTCGGAGCCCGCGCCGGGTTCGGTGAGCGCGAAGAATGTCCAAGTAGGACGGTCGAGCAACCTGCCGTAGAACCAGGCTTTCTGTTCGTCATCCCCGAGCACGTCGAGCAGGACACCGGACATCGACGCGCCCGGTGCGGCGAGCGTCGCGCCCGCGTCGCCCTGGGCGAACTCCTCCAGCAGCACCGTCCGTTCCAGCGCGGTCATCCCGTGGAACCGGTGTTCCCCGACCCTGATGCCTTCCGCGCCGTACTCCGCCGGGACGAGCAACTGCGCCATACAGCGCATCGCGGGCAGATCGGCGAACTGGTCGGTTGCTTCGGGATCGCGGTCGAGCACAGCACCGGCGGTGCGGAGGCCGGTCGCCCATTCCGCGGCGAGATCGCGCAGGGCCAGCAGCGGTTCGGTCAGCACAGTGCCCGTCACGTCATCCCCTCGGCCATTTCGTGCACACTCCCGAGCAACTCCGAGACGTCGGCGACCTCGCCCGGCCCGCCGGACAGGAACCCGTGAGCCCCTAATAATCCGAGCAGCTTCCGGTCCACATCGGACAACTGACGGTGCAGATACCGCATCCGCGCTGGAGCCACCGCACCGTCGCTCGCGAGCAAATCGGCTTCGACAGCCAGCTGCCCGTTGAGTGCGGTCGCGAGGCAATCCTGGATCATCTGCTTGCGCAGCAACGATTCCTCCCCCGAACGCCGCTCTCCCAGATACCGGAGGCATTCGTCGAGCAGCCACTGCGAAAGCCCCAGCCGCACCCACAACAGGTCCGGCCCCGCGGGTGCGTCCGGCAGACCCCGGGCGAACACGACAGCGCCGCCGGGAAGGTCGGCTTCCCGCAAGATCTTCGCCCCGGCAGGCAGTTCTCCCGCCGGGACAGCCACGATCGCGCCGTCCCGCGAGACCCGGCACCTCGCGCTCAGCAGTTTGAGCGCGGGCGCGACGCCCTGCTCCCGGGCGACGCGCCGGCACTCCTGCCGCCGCGCCGGGTCAAGCACGGATTTCCGCGATGACGAACGCGGCGAGCGAACGCACCGATTCGAAATGCTGCATCTCCAGGTTCTCGGTGTCGAACTCGATGCCGAACGTGTCCTCGAGCTGCATCAGCAGTTCCAGCACGCCGGTCGAGTCGAGGCCGGCGTCGGACAGCCGGGTGTCCTCGGACAGGTCGGCGACGTCCCGTTCGAGCACCGTGCCCAGCGCGCCGGTGATGCCTTCGACGACCCGGTCCTCGGTCAGGGTCTGCGTTGTCTCAGTCATGGCTCTCCTTCTCCTTACACAGGGTTCAGCGCGCCATCGGAGCGAATCCGCGGGCGTCGCGGCGGGCCTGGCCGCGGGAGATCCGCAGCGGATCCCAGTCGTGGCCGCGTTCGGGCAACAGGGCGCGGTCGGCGAAGACCGCGCCGTCATACGCTTCGGCCAGTACCGGCCGGTCGAGAATCGCCTCGGCGCACTGCGCACCGCCGACCGCGGCGCCGACGACTCCCCCGCCGTGGATGTCCTGTCCGGCGACGAACAGTCCTTCGACCTCGGTGCGCACGTCCGGCCGCCGTCCGTGCGGGCCCCAGGACTGCAGTCCGTACGCGGCTCCGCCGGTGGCCAGGGTGTAGCGCTCCTGCGTGAGCGGGGTGGCCGATTCGAGGTGGACGATGCGGTCCCGGAACGGACCCAGCACCTCTTCGGCCCGGTCGAGCAGGCAGGCGGCGAGTTTTTCCTTGGCCGCGCGGTATTCGGCCACGCGCCGGTACCGGAGCCCGGACGCCGGCCCGTCGGCCACGCCCCACTGCGCGTAGCCGGGCGGGCACGCGGTCATGATCTGGAGGTTCGTGTAACCGGGCGGGCAGACCGCGGGGTTCCCGGGGTCCTTGTGCGAGGCGGACGAGATAAACACGAACGGCACCTCGTCGAACTGGCCCGCTTCCGTTCGGGCGTAAGCACTTTCGACGTCGCCGCTTGGCCAGTACCAGATGTTGGCGTCGGACGCTTCGGACAGCTCGGTGTCCACCACTGCATAGCTGGTGACCAGCGGCAGCCGCATGACCGCGTCTTCAGTACGCCGGACCACACCCTCAGGGAGATTTTCCCGCCCACCGCAGAGTTCCAGGACCGTACGCCGATAGTCCGCATTGGACACCACCAGCGGCGCGCGCAGCACGGCGCCGTCGGTCAACTCGACTCCGACCACGCGTGCGTGCTCGATCAGGACCCGGGCGGCGCGCGCCTTGGTGCGCAGCTGACCGCCGTGCGTTTCAAGCTGCTCGACCAGTGCTGCGGCCAGCATCTGGCCGCCGCCCTCCGGGTAGTACGCGCCGCCGGTCAGATAGTCGTCAAGCATGCGAATGTGCGCTGCGACAACAGTGTTCGCTGGCGAGGACGCGTAGTTCCCGGACTGCGCGGCCAGCACGGTACGAGCGACCGTCGACAGTCCACAATGGTCAAACAGACGGCTCAGGCTGCGTCGGCTCCAGCGCACCACAGCGGCCGAACTGCCCAGCACGGACCGAGGCTGGCTGCTCGCCGAATACCGCGCCGACGCGGCGATCTCGCCGCAGATCGCGAGATACTCCCGGAGTCCCGCAGCCTCCGCCGGGAAGGTTTCGAGAAGCCGGTCCCCGTACCGGGACCAGCTCTCCGGGACGTCGAAGCGCACGCCCGGCAGCACGATCCGGTCGAAGCCGTCCGGGTCGAGGCGGCGGAACCGCACCCGGTCGCCGACGCCGAGCCCGGCCAGCAGCGACGGCAGCAGCCCGCCGGGCCCGCAGTCGCCGAGGTAGTGCACACCGATGTCGAACTCGTACGCCCGCCGCCGCCGGAACATATGGCAGTTGCCGCCCGCCACGTCGTGCTGTTCCAGCACCAGCACCCGGCGGCCGAAGGCGGCGAGGTACCCGGCGCAGACGAGGCCGCCGATCCCGGACCCGATCACGATCGCGTCCCAGGAAGGGCTTCCCGCCTCGTTCGGACTCATGCCGCTGACGCTACGGCGGGGCGGTGACCCCGGGCTGACCGCGCGCTGACAGCTGGGGGCAGTCAGCAGCTGGCGGAGCCCAGGGTCACCTATTCAGGAGAGAGCATGGCGATCGAGGTCTTGCCGCGGACCGCGAGCCACGTCGGGAAGAGCGTGGCGACCATGCTTACCACGACCGCGAGCAGGACCACCACCGCATAAATCCACAATGGACCGTAAGGCAGCCAGCTGTCCGACACCGCCTGGCTGAACGGAACCAGCATCGCGAGCGCGACCGCGGTGCCGAGGACCACTCCGATGACCGCGACGACCATCCCCTCCACGGCCATCACTCCCAGCACCTGGCCCCGGCTGGACCCGGCGAGCCGCTGCAGGCCGAACTCTCGCCGCCGGTGCGCGGTCGAGAGCACGAGGGTGTTGACCACCGAGATCGCCGCGTAGAGCAGGATCATGCCGACGACGAGGTAGTTCACCCAGGCGTTCGCTTCCTGTTCCTGCACGAACTTGGCGGTGAGCGTGTCCCGGTTCGCGACCTGCACTCCGGGCGCGGACTGCGCCAGGCCGTCGAGCGTGCTCATCAGCTGCGGCACGCTCGTGCCCGCCGCCGCGGTGACGAGCACCTGCGACGAAATGCCGCCGGTGGTGTGCGGAGCCAGCGTGCCCGCGGGCATCAGCGCGGTCGCGAAAGCCGGCGCGGACCGCAGCGTCGCCACTACCCGCAGACGCACCTGCGCACCGTCGCCGAGCCGCAGCCCGATCTCGTCGCCTACCTTGGCGTGCAGCCGGTCCGCATGGTCGAGCGGAAGGGCGATGGTGTTGCCCTGCAACGCCTCCAGCGAGCCGGACGCGACCTCCGCGGCCCGGGTTTTCGCGACCGCGTCGCCAGTGACCCCGGTCAGCGCGAGCCCGTCCTCGTCCTGGCCCGGGTCCGACGGCTTCTCGTTGTACCCCTTGCTCGTCACGTAAGCCGAAGCGGTGCCGACGCCGGGCAGCGACCGGACCCGGTCCAGCAACCCCGTGCCGACGTCGCCGGTGGACGAAGTGACCACCGCGTCCGCCGACAGGTTCGACGCGTACTTCTGCTTGGCCGATTCCACCTGCGTGGTCTGGAAGTAGAGCATGAACACGGCCAGCGTCGTGGCGAGCATGACCGGTACGACGGCACCGGACATCGGCAGCCAGCGCACCCGGGCGTTGGCCATCGCGAGATAGCCGGACAGCCCGCTCACCGCCCGCACCGGAACCCGCAGCACCGCGACCATCGCGCGGGTGATCCCCGGCGCGAAAAGCGCGACCGCGGCCGCGACGAGCGTGACCGCCGGACCCGCCGTGCTGGCCGCGAGCGGTCCGTCCATCACCGTGATCGTCAGGTAGGCCAGCGCCACGCCGCCGATCAGGCTGCCGATGCCCCACCAGAGCCGGAACGACGTCAGCCAGCGCTTCGGCGAGACCAGTTCCTGCATCGCCTCCACCGGACGGGTCCGCCCGGCGTACCGCGCCGCGACGAACCCCGCGCCCCACGCCGACAGCAGGCCGACGAGAACGCCCGCGGCGGTCGGAATCCAGTCCTGGTGATAGGCCAGCACCGGTTCGAACACCCCGAACCCGGACAGCCGGTCGAACAGCCAGTTCCCCAGCAACTCCCCGGGGAACGCGGCCAGCACCGTCGCGAGCACGCCGATCACCATCGACTCCGCGGTGATCATGCGGCTGACCTGCTTCGGCGTCGCGCCGACCGCGCGCAGCAGCGCGACCTCGCGCCGACGCTGCTGTACCGACAGCCCCAGCGTGCTGGCCACCACGAACAACGCGACCTGCACAGCCAGCCCGCCGAACACCGCGGCCAGGATCACCAGGATTTCCCCGCCGTCGCTCGCCTGCGCGAACTCGGCCGACCCGCGCGCCACTCCGGTCAACGCGACCGCGTGCTGGTCCCGCACCGCGTTCGCGATCTGGGTGCTCAGCGCGGCCGGATCCGTGCCGGGAGCGGGAAGCACGCCGAACGCGTCGACCTGCCCGGGCGCGGGCGTCAGCGCGAGAGCGTCTTCGTGGGAGAAGAACACCGCGTCGGAGGCCATTTTTCCGCTCGCCACAGCAACACCGACGACCTGGAAGGACCGGACCCCGCCGCGCACGGCGATCGGCACCGAACTACCCGGGGCCGCTCCGGTGGCGGCCGCCGTCGACTGGTCGAGCACGACCTCGCCGCTGCGCTGCGGAGCCCGTCCTCCGGTGAGCGAGTACGGGGCCAGCTCAGCCGTCGCCCAGTCGTGCCCCAACGCGGTGCCGCGCACCAGTTTCACGTCGGGGTCCGCGGGCAGGCTCGCGGGGATCGGCACGTCGGGCACGACCTTCGCGACGCCGGGGACGGCCGCGATCGCGGCGCCGAGCGACGCGTCCAGCCGCACCCGCTCGGGCAGCGTCGCGGATTCGTGGTCCTCGTCCTCGGTGCCCGGATTCGTCGGCGGCAGGTTGTAGTGCTGATCGCCCGCGACCACGATCGGAGCTTCGGCCAGCCGCTGCGGCGGCACCCGGGGCGAGATCCCGGTCTGCATGAGCCCGCCGCACGCCATCACGATCGCGGTGCCGACGAGCAAGGCGACGAACGTCGCGGTGAATCCGGCTTTGCGGAACCGGAGGGTGCTCAGTGCAAGGCGAAGCATCAGCGCACCGTCCCGACCGCGTTCCGGCCGTCACGGCCGAGCCGCGTCGTACGCGCGCTCAACGCGGTCAGCCCGCGTGCGACCTCGTCCACGGTCGGTTCGTGCAACTCGCCGGCGAACTGCCCGTCGGCGAGGAACAACACCCGGTCGGCGTAGGATGCGGCGACCGGATCGTGCGTCACCATCACGATGGTCTGCCGTTCGGACCGCACCGCGGTGCGCAGCAAATCGAGGATCTCGCTCGCCGAGGTGGTGTCCAGCGCGCCGGTCGGCTCGTCGGCGAAGGTCACGTGCGGACGGCTGACCAGCGCGCGGGCGATCGCCACGCGCTGCTGTTGGCCGCCAGACAATTCACCGGGGCGGTGCCCGCGCCGCCCGCCGAGCCCGACCTGCTCGATGATCCGGTTCACCAGCGCCGGATCGGCCCGTTTGCCCGCCAGCCGCAGCGGCAGCGTGACGTTGTCGACCACGTCCAGCGACGGCAGCAGGTTGAACTGCTGGAAGATGAATCCGATGTGGTCGCGGCGCATCCGGGTCAGCTGCGTTTCGTCGAGCCTGCCGAGGTCCTGTCCGGCCAGCACGACCGTGCCCGAATCCGGCTGGTCGAGCCCCGCCGCGCAGTGCAGCAGCGTGCTCTTGCCCGAACCGGACGGCCCCATCACCGCGGTGAAACTGCCGCGGGCGAACGAAACGGAGATCCCGTCGAGTGCGACGACGCGGGCCCGGTTCCCTCCGTAGAATTTGGTGACGGACCGGAGCGTCACCGCTTCCGTGTCTGACTGTCCGGACTGGTACATCGGTCACTCTCCCAGGCGCGTCGGGCTACAGGACGAACCTACGAGCGGCGGGACCGGATTCCGATGGTGCTAACTCTTCGATCCGGACTGGTCCTAGCACCCCTGCCGGGAAAGCCCGGAACAGCACATAATCGGGATATGCCCTCCACCGATGCCCGCGAGCCGGCGGCGCCGAAGCCCTGGTTCGCGCGGGGCGGTCTCGCCGTGCTGCACAGCACCGCGCTGGGCCTGCTCGCTCCGGTCGAAGTGGTGCTTTTCGCGCTGCTGGCCTGCGCCGCTTCGCTGCTGGGCGTGGGCGTCGGGGTGTTCCTGATCCCGCCGGTGGTCTACGCCGTCCGCGCGGTGGCCAATCTGCAGCGGAAACTGCACGGCTCCTGGACCGGACGCCCGGTGCCGGAACCGTATCTCCCGTTGCCCGAGGGCACGCGTTTCTTCCAGGTGTTCGCGCGGTTGCTGGCCGACCGTGCCACCTGGCGGGACACCGCCTGGCTGCTGGTCGACTGCACCATCGGCTGCCTGCTCACCCTCGCACCGCTGGCCATCGTGGTCGACGGCGTGCGCGGGTTGCTGATGCCGCTGCTCTATCCGGTTCTGGACGATCTGTGGCTCGGCGACTGGTATGTCGCGCTGCCGGTGGAAAACCCGGCTGTCGCCTGGATCGCCGTCGTGCTCGGCCTGCTGCATTTCCCGCTCGCGCTCTGGGCCGCCCCGCATCTGCTGAAGCTGCACGCGGCGCTGGCGGCCAAATTCCTTTCCCCGTCCGAAAGCACTGTCCTCGCCCAGCGCGTCCAGCACCTCACCACCACCCGCGACGACGCCGTGGGCCACCAAGCCCTCGAGCTGCGCCGGATCGAACGCAATCTGCACGACGGCGCGCAAGCCCGGCTGGTAGCGATGGGAATGACGCTCGACGCGGCGGCCAAACTCGCCGAACGACAGCCGGAAGCCGCGAAGAGCCTGCTGGAAGAGGCCAAGGCGAGTTCGGTGAAAGCACTGCAGGAACTGCGTGATCTGGTCCGCGGGATCCAGCCGCCGGTGCTGGTCGACCGCGGTCTGGCCGACGCGGTCCGCGAACTCGGGATGGAAGCGACGCTGGAGATGGAAACCACCGTCGACCTTCCCTATCGGTTCGCCCCGGCCGTCGAGACCGCCGCGTACTTCACCGTTTCCGAGGTGCTCAACAACGCGATGAAGCATTCCGGCGCGGATTCCGGGAAAATCGACGTGCACCATTCCGGCGGACGGCTGTCCATCACGGTCACCGACTACGGCAAGGGCGGCGCGGACCCGGCCAAGGGCACCGGCCTGCGGGAACTGGAACGCAGGCTCGCCCCGCTGGACGGGTTCCTCACCGTGCTCAGCCCGCTCGGCGGGCCGACCTCGGTGGTCATCGAAATCCCCTGCCAGCCGCTGGGCAGTTGTCCGTGAAGGGCTCCTTGAGGGAATCTGATTCCCTCAAGGAGCCCTTCACGGACTTGAGCCGGCCGGGACGAAGCCTCAGCGGCGCAGGTAGGCCAGCACCGCCTGCACCCGGCGGTTGCTGTCCTCGGACACCGGCAGCTGCAGTTTCGCCAGGATGTTGTTGATGTGCTTGGACACCGCCTTTTCGGTGACGAACAGCTCGGCGGCGATGTTGCTGTTGGACCGGCCCTCGGCGATCAGCCGGAGCACGTCGTTCTCCCTCGGGGTGAGGCTTTCCAGCGCGACGTCGCGCGTGTTGTGCGTGAACAGCCTCGACACCACTTCGGGGTCCATCATCGTGTTGCCCGCCGCGACCCCGCGCAGCACGTCGACGAAATGGTCGCCGTCGAGCACCCGGTCCTTGAGCTGGTAGCCGACCGCGCCCGCGCCGTCGGCCAGCAATTCGTTGACGTACAAGCGTTCGACGTACTGCGACAGCACCAGTACCGGAAGCCCCGGCACCTGGCGGCGCGCCTCGATCGCCGCGCGCAGACCCTCGTCGGTGAACGACGGCGGCAGCCGGATGTCGACCACGCCGATGTCCGGTTTCTCCTTGACCAGCGCGTTCAGCAGATCCGGCCCGTTGTCCAGCGCCGCGACGATCGTCATCCCGTGCGCTTCGAGCAACCGGACCAGCCCGTCGCGGAGCAGGAACTGGTCTTCGCCGATGACCACGCGCACAGAGCTTCACCTTTTCTTCGCCGCGGCAGTTCCGCGCCCATTATAGGGGCGCGGACGGCTCTCTTTCCCGGGCGAAGGCGCAAATTCCCAGAGTTCCGCGAATCGGGTCGTAATCGGCGAGCACCTTGGGCGGCGCTGTCGGCTCGGCCCACAAGGCGGTGGCGGAGCGTCCCGCGACGACCGGTTCGCCGGCCAGTCCTGGTCCGTAGCGGTCCGCTGGGGCGAGCCGATCGGTCTCGGCCCTGGCGTCGGCTGGGTCGATCCCGGGCAGCACCGCGACCCGGGTGCTGCCCGTTCCGGCTTCGAACAGCAGCGCGGCCGCCGCGTCCACTGGCGGGCGCTCCCCGGCGTACGGCATTCCCCGCTGCTCCATGACGAGGATCAGGACGCGGTGCATCGGCTTGCGCCGCACGTATCCGGCGGCTACGCGCAAGGCAAGGAAACCGGCGAGGGGACCTTGTCCGGAAACCGAGTACGTCATCGGACCGCCTGGCAGCACCGCGGTCAGGTTGACCGGAGCCGACAACCGAGGGTCGAAATCGGGAGCGTCGTGCGCGACGACGGCCAGGTCGATCGGCTGGTCCTCGCTGAGCTGGCCGTCGAGCACTTCCCTGGCCAGCGAGATGAACGTGTTTCCTTGCGCGTTGGCGACCAGCTCCGGCGAGTAGCCGACCTCGTGTCCGGCGGCCAGATCGGTGAAGTACCGCGCCATGATCGGACCGTCGAGCCGATCAGAACCGGACTCGAAACGCCGGTACAGCAAGGTTTTCAACCCCATTGGCAGCACGGCGAACGGCGAGGTGCGCGTGGCCGCTTCGGGAGCACCAGCACTGAACACGTGCTCAGCCCTCCACAGCGGGAACCGGCAGCCGGTGCAAATGCTGACGTCGCAGCAGGTCCTCCGGCTGGTCTCGCTCACTGATCACATAGGACTGTCCATCATGGACCAACACCTCGGCGGGATAGCCGTGGCTGAGGAACAGCACCGGCGACGCGCTCGGGCCGTAAGCACCGGAGCGTTCCACGCCGATCAGGTCGCCCGGACGGACCGGCGGCAGCGGGATCTTCTTGCCCAGCACGTCGTTCGGCGTGCACAGCGGACCGGTGATCTGCCAGGTTTCGGTGGCCGGTTCGTCGATCCGGTTGAGCAGCCGCATCGGGAAATCGCGTTTGACGTAGGAGCCGATCCCGACCGCGGCCATATGGTGGTTGGTGCCGCCGTCGGCGACCGCGAAGTTCTGCCCCAGCGAGGTTTTGACGTAGCGGACGCGCACGACGTAGGTGCCGCTCATCGCGGTGAGGTAGCGGCCCAGTTCCATCACCAGCCGGGTGTCCGGATGCCGGGTGGCGAATTCGTCGATCACCGGGTTGAGCCGCGAGGTCAGCAGATCGAGGTCGAGGTCTTGTTCCCCGCCGAAATAGGCCACGCCCAATCCGCCGCCGACGTCGACCAGGTCGAGCCCGAATCCCAGCCGCGCGGACAGCTGCTCGGCCAGCGCGAAGATGCGCGTGGTGTTCTCCACCACCGATTCCTCGCTGAGAATGCGCGTGCCCATGTACACCTGGACGCCCATGATCTTCACGTTCGCGTGCCGGGAGACGAGGTCCTCGGCGGCGAACAGCTGTTCCTCGTCGATGCCGAACTGACGGGGTTTTCCGCCCATCGTCAGCCCGGAACCCTTGACCGCGAAGCTCGGATTGACCCGCAACGCCACCCGCGCCCGCACCCCGCGCTCGGCGGCGAGCCGGTCGATCAACGCCAGCTCCCCGAAGGATTCGCAGACGATCGCCGCGATGTCCTCGTCCAGACAGGCTTCCAGTTCCGCCTGGCTCTTGCCCGGGCCGAGGAAAATGATGTCGCGCGGCTCGACCCCGGCGCGACGCGCGGTGCGCAGTTCGGCGAGACTCGACACCTCGGCGCGGGCCCCGTTGTCGTGCAGCACAGCGAGAATCGACACGTTCGGATTCGACTTCAGCGAGAAGAAGACCTCCATGCTCTCGTGCAACCCTCGCCGCAGCCGGGACATCCGGCCGGCCAGCTCGCCGCCGTCGTAAACGAAAAGCGGGGTGCCGTAGCGGTCCGCCAGCTCGCTGATTCCGACGCCCTCGATTTCGAGTTCCGTACTCATCAGGTTCTGCTCCTAGTGTTCGAAGACCATCGCGGAAAACGTCGAGCCGAGGCCGACCGAAACCATCAGGTAGCGCTCGCCCGGGTTCAACAGCCCGAGCCGGGTCGCGGTGTGGTAGTTGAGAAACGGGTCCGCGCAGAAGCAATGCCCGGTGCGCGGGACATTGCCGAGGAAGATCCGTTTCCGCGGCACGTCCATCGCCTCCGCCGCGCGGATCCAGGAAACTTTGTTGACGTTGTGCGGCAAAACGAGCGCGAGATCGCTCGCCGAGCACCCGGCGGCTTCGAGCGCGGCGCGGGTGACGTCGCCCAGCGCGTCCGGATAAATCTGCCGGAAAACCTTGTTCTGCTCCTCGTTCGTGATGACTTCGCCGCCGGGACCGCCGAGCGTCGTCGTCGCGTAGCCGAGCAGCCGGTCGCGCCGCCCGCCCGGTGCGACCAGCACCGCGGCGGTCCCCTCGCCCATCACCGCGACGTCCGGGATGATCTGCGCGGCCGGGGTAAACGCCTTCTCCCCAGCGAGAATCAACGCCAGCGCGTCCGGGTCGCCGTCCTGTTCGAGCAGCGCCCCAGCGAGGTCGAGGGCGAGCAGCCCGGACGCGCACGCGTGGTCGGTGACGGTGAAACACAGCGCGTTCCGCAGTCCCAGCCGCTGCTGCACTTCGGCCAGCGGATCGAACGGATACGGCGACGCCGCGGGCACTGTCTTCGGCCGCAGCACGTAGCGGACGCGCTCCTCCACCCCGGCGAACCCGTCGAGTTTCGCGACCGCGCCGAGCAGCATCTCGGCCTCGGACTCGGGCGACCGGCAGACCTCGGACAGCCCGTAGATGCGGTGCAGCCTGCGCAACTGGGCGTCGGTGAGGTCGAGGTCGTCCTGCAGCGTCGCGATCGGCACCGCGGCGGGCAGGTAACTGGACACTGACATCAGGCACGTCACCCCGACAGCGTCCCAACCAGCGCTGACGTGACGCTGACGCGCGGCTTTCCGGCGAGGAGCCCAGCCAGCCTCACCACAGCGCGACAGCGGTCGCGACATGAACTGCGGCCACCACGGAACTGCCCGCGATCATCCCCGGTTCCCGGCGAAACACGCCAATGGCAACGTCGGCCACCTGCGCGACCGCAGCCGCGATCAGCACCACCGCACAGACTGGTCCAGACCACAGCAGCGGCACGATCGCGGCGGCACCGCCCAGCGGCACCGCTCTGGCCGCGTACATCAAGCTGTAGAACTTCTCCCCGCTCGCCGGATTCTCGCTGTGGCTCAACGCAGCCGGTCGCACCGCCGCCACCACAGCGAACACGACACTCACAACCGCGACCACGGCGTTCGCCGCCACCAAGACAGTCATCTCATCTCCAACCGTGAACTGTTTACAAGTTGAACTGTTCACGGATGGTACACTCGAAAAGTGAACACCGACGGCGGCCGCCCGTTACACGAGACCTCGGCTTTCAAGCTCATGGTGCTCGGCACCGACCTGGCAGCAGATTTCGCCGAGCACTTCCGCGAAGCGGAGCTGACCCCGAAGCATCTCGGGACGCTCGCCATGGTCGACCAGGGACTGGCGCGGACCCAGGACGACATCGCGAGGCTCATGCGGGTGAGCCCCAGCCTGGTCGTCCGGATGGCGGACCACCTGGAGCAGCGCGGTCTCCTCGAACGGAGCCGCGATCCGGCCAACCGGCGCAAGCACATCTTGTCCGTCACCGCGGCCGGGAAGTCGGTGCTCGGCGAGGCCGCTTCGTACGCGTCCGCCGTCGACAACGAACTGGAACCCCGGCTCGGCCGTCAGCTGAACAAGATCCTCACGCACCTGATGGGCAAGCTCGTGAAGAGCCGTCAGCAGCCATAGCGAGCCGATTTCGCCTTGTTCACCTTGCCGAGGCGGAGGTTCTGCGGATCACCGCCCGCCCGGCTACCGTCGAAACCATGCGCGTACTGGTCGCCGGAGCCTCCGGGTTCGTCGGCAGGCGGTTGTGCCCGGCACTGGAAGAGGCCGGGCACGACGTGCTCGCCATGACCCGCCGTCCCGCGGAATACCGCGGCGCGGGCGAACCGGTCCACGGCGACGTCGCCGACGTCGGTTCCCTGCGGGACGCGCTCAAGAACGTCGAAGCCGCCTACTACCTGGTGCATTCCCTCGACAGCACCGATTTCCAGCAGCTCGACGCCGACGCCGCCCGCGCGTTCGCCCGCGCCGCCGCGGAGGCGGGGGTGCGCCGGATCGTCTACCTCGGCGGGCTCGGGGACGACGGCGACTCGCTGTCGGAGCATCTGGCCAGCAGGCGCGAGGTCGAACGGCTGCTGGCGGAGACCGGGGTGCCGGTCACCGTGCTCCGCGCGGGCATCGTGATCGGGCACGGCGGCACGTCGTGGGAGCTGACCCGCCAGCTCGTCGAGCACCTGCCGGCGATGATCACCCCGCGCTGGGTCGGCACGCGCACCCAGCCGATCGCGCTCGCCGACGTCGTCCGCTACCTGACCGGGGTGCTGGAGCATCCGGAGACCGAAGGCCGGACGTTCGACATCGGCGGCCCGGAAGTGCTGACCTACCGGGAGATGTTGCAGCGCGTCGCGACGATCGAGGGCAGGATGCTGGTGATCGTGCCGGTTCCGCTCCTCTCGCCCCGGCTATCGTCCTACTGGCTTTCGCTGGTCACCGACATCGACGCCACGACCGGACGCGCGCTGATCGACTCGATGGGCAACGAGGTGGTCGTCCGCGACGACGCGATCCGCCGGATCGTCGAGTTCGAGCCGATGAGCTACGACGACGCCGTGCTGCAAGCGCTGGGCGAACGAGCGAGACAACGGCGGACCAGGTGAAGGCGTTCCTGACGGCGGTGACCGCGGCCGGTTCCGGGCTGCTGGGCGCGTCGCTGGCCAGCAAACCGGGGTCGCGGCGGTTCCACGTGCTGACCGCGTCGGTCGCGGCGACCTGGTTCGCCGGTGCGCGGGCGGCCGGACCGGTGCCACGGGGCCGTCCGGAGGTCGTGCAGCCGGTGCTGGCCGGCGCGGGCGCGTTCGGCGTCTTTTACGGCTGTGCGCTGGTCGCCCGCCGGATTCCGTTGCTGCGCCGCGCGATCACCGGCGTGCTCGGCCACGCCCACCACGGCTCGACGCCGACCGTGGTGACGACTGCCCTGGTAACCGGTGCCGCGGAAGAGGTTTTCTTCCGCGGCGCGCTCTACGACGCGTTCGGCGCGCGAGGCTCGACAGCGGTGTACGTGCTGTCGACGACGGCGACGCGAAATCCGGCGTTGGTCCTGGCGTCGGCGGTCATGGGGACGCTTTTCACCCTGGAACGCCGCTGGGGCGGCGGAGTGCGGGCACCGGTGCTGACGCACGTGACCTGGTCCGCTCTGATGATCGGCTTCCTGCCCAGGCTTTTCCCGCCTCAGGATTCCAGCACCGCCGAGTCCAGCCGGGGCGGAGTGGGTCCGTAGGCGTTGGAGCGGGCGGCGCGAGCCCGAGCACCGGGGATAGCGGTGAGCAGGCGCAGCAGCCGATACGGCGGAGCGGCAGGACGACCGCGCTCCCGAGCACGAGCCGCACGCTGTTCGAGCCGGACTTGCTGTGCCTGCACCTGCTGGATCGCGGGCTCGCGTTCGGCTTGAATCCGTGCGAGGGCACTGTCCGGGTCGGGCCAATTCCGCACGAGGTGATTGGCCGCGGCGACGGCGTCCTGTACCGCCATGAGGATTCCGTTGCCGCCGACCGGCGAGATGACGTGCGCGGCGTCCCCGATGAGCAGCAGACCCGGCCGCCACCAGCGCTCCACCCGGGAGATGTCGACCGACAGCAGCGTCGTCTGACCGAAGTCGGCGAGCTGATCGGCACGGTCGGCCAGCCACGGGACGTGGTCGGCGAGGAACGTCCGGATCGGGCCGACCCCGCGTTCGCGGGCCTCGGCGTAGCCGCCTTTGGGCAGGCTGTAGCCCACCTGCCAGCCGCTTGTCCCGGCGAGCAGGCCGACGTAATGGTGCTTCCCGAAGAAGAGGTCCACGTCGGCGTCCGGCGGGTCCTCGGGACGGTGCGGAAGCCGGAACCACAGCAGGTCGGTCGTGGCGCCGAGGGAACGAGCCGGAGCGTCGGCCAGGCGGCGGATCCGGGAAAACCGGCCGTCCGCGCCGACCACCAGCGCGGCGGGCAGGTCGTGGGTTCCGGTGTCGTCGCGGTAGCGGACGCCGGTGATCCGGCCGTCGTCGCGGTTCAGCTCGACGACCTTGGCTCCGGTGCGCACGCTCGCGCTGGGCAGCGCGGCGGTTTCGGCGGCGAGGAAGTCGAGGAACTGCGCCTGCGGCATCAGGGCGACGTAGTTGTACGGCGAGGAGAGCTTGCCGTAGTCGGCGGTGGTGATCGAGCCGGCCGGGGTGTGGAAACGGAAGAAGCGGGCTTTGTGGTGCGGCAGGGCGAGGAGCCGGTCGGCCAGGCCGAGGCTGTCGAGCAGTTCGAGGGTGTAGGGGTGCAGCGAATCGCCGCGGAAGTCGCGGTCGAAGTCGCGGTGCGCTTCCAGCAGCGTGACGGGGATTCCGGCCCGGCCGAGCAAGTAGGCGAGCACCATCCCGCCGGGGCCGCCGCCGACGATGACCACAGGCAGCTGGGTCATGCCGAACCCGCTTCCGGCACGAGACGGAACACGGCGAGGGTGTCCAGGTGCGCGGCGATCTCGGTCTCAGCCGCGTCCGGACCGACCGGAAACGCCGCGAGCGCCCAGGGAGCCTGCACTGCGGCTAAATAGGCCGAGATCACCGGAACAGCCTCGGCACCGTCCGCTGGCCGCGCGTGGACGCTTTCCTCGACCGATCCCGCACGGACACGGCAGGCCGGGTTCGCGCGGAGATTGCGCACCCAGTCGCGATTCGCGTCCGGCGACACCAGGTAGCGGTCGCCGTGGAGCAGGAGCACCCCCAGCGGCGTTTGGCGGGTCCGGCCGCTGCGGCGTCCGGTCGTCTCGAGCACGCGCAGCCCGTAGCCGCCCTCCGGCAGCGGGCCCGGGTCGGTGTCGAGCAGCTTCCGCACCATTTCGGCATTGATCTCGGCAACTTCGCTAGATTTTCTAGCCATACCGGACACTGTACCTCGTCGCTAGAAGTTCTAGCTACTATTCCGGCGTGGCGGACAAGCGAGCGGCGCGAGACGTTTCCCTGGCGGTGCGGCGGCTCCTGCAAGCGGGCCGGGGCATGCAGGCGGCTCTGGCGCGCAGGTTGTCGCTGCGAGTGACCGACGTGCAAGCCCTCGACCACGTGGTCTCCAGCTCAGAGCCGATCGGGCCGGGCGAACTGGGCGCCCGGCTCGGCATCACCTCGGCGTCGGCGACAGTGCTGGTCGACCGGCTCGCCGCGGCGGGGCATCTGGCCCGCCACGCCGATCCGGCCGACCGGCGGCGCGTCCACCTCCAGGCCACCGAGCACGCCCGCGCGGACGTCCGGACCGCGCTTGACCCGTTGCTCGCCGAGATCGAGGCCATCACGGACCGGCTCGAACCGGAGCACGTCTCGGTCGTCCTGTCCTTCCTGGACGACGTCGCGGCGGCGATGCGCGCCTACGACCGCAAGCCCTGAGCAGTCTTTTCGCCCCGCCGCTTGGTCAGCAGAGTCCACCCGATGAGGCCAGCGAACGCGACGATCATCAACGCCTGCGAGAAAGCCGCCGCTGTGTCGAACGGCAGCGTGTACACACCGACAATGCGAAGCACGGAATCGGCGATCAGCCCGACGCCCCACACCAGCGAGATCTGGTACCAGCGCCGCCGCAGCGTCGTGTCGTGCGCGGTGGCCTCGAATTCACGCTGCTGGTCGCCGCCCGCTGACTGCGCGAAGCGTCGTGCCGCGTAGTACGCCAGAGGACGGTTGAGCACGCAGCTGCCGACTAGGGCCACGCCAGCGCAGAAGGTGGTCACCGACTCCTTCGCCAGCAGCAGACGCGGGTCGCCGGTCAAGAAGCTCAACCCGAGCCCTAGTCCGAATAGCAGCATGAGGAACGACGAGAACAGGTCGATCCGGCGCTTCGACACCGCGACCCAGACGGTCCGCAACCCCGCGGCGACCGTGCCGGCCAGCAGCGACACGTAAGCACTCGCGCCAAGCAGGTTGGCCCCGTAGTAGACGACGACCGGCAAGCCGACGTCCAGGAACATCGTGGTGATCATCGTGCGGGCGATCGCAGGCATGCCGTACTCCCCGATTTTGGCTTGGCTGATGGGATTTCGGGAAGAACGCTACGGCCGCGGCACGCCGCCGTCTTGCCTCTCCGGCGGTATCCCGGGTGGAGAAATACCAGGCCCGGGTGGAGGGATTTCTCCACCCGGGGATACCCCGCGCACCGCACGACTTCGAGGCCGTTCCTCCGTAGTTTTCTCGGCATCGGAACGAATTCGGAAGGCAGGAACAACTCATGAGCGGACCCGTGGAGATCGTCCTGATCGTGGCGGCGGTCGGCTATCTGATGGTGCGGCGGATGATCGGCGAACCCGCGCAGGCCAAGCAGATGCTCATCCTGCCCGCGGTGCTGTCCGTCGTCGGCCTCAGCACGCTGTCGGGCGAGGTGAAGACCCCGGCCTCGCTGGTCTTCCTCGCCGGGACCGCGGTGATCAGCGTCGTCCTCGGCGTCCTGCGCGGAGCGACGGTGCGGATTTCCCGGCGCGACGGCGTCGCCTTCGTCCGCTACACCGGGGTGACCGTCGGGCTGTGGGTGGCGAACATCGTGGTCAAGGTCGGCGTGAACCTGGCGCTCGACGCGTTCGACCCGCAGGACTCCGGCGGCGTCTCCAACAGCCTGCTGTTCACCCTCGGCGTCGGCATCCTCGCCGAAGGACTGGTCGTGCTCTACCGCGCGCTGCGCGCCGGGCACCAGGTCATGTGGGCCCAGGGCAAGGACGGCGCGCCCGCGCAGAGCTCGCCGCTGCTGGACAACATCCAGCGCAATCTCAGCAGCCGTCCGGCCGAGTGGAACACTCAGTCGTCGCACGACGCCGGGACGACGAGGAGGAACCTGGTCCGATGAGGACGCTGGAGCGGGCGCCCGCCCTTCTCGGGCAGTACCGGGACGAGCTGATCCAGCCCGCCCTTGTCCTCACCTCGATCGCCTGCACCGCGGTTCAGTGGCCGGACGCGCAGATCGCGTACCGGCCATTGGCCTTGCCGCTGTTCATTCTCACCTCGATCGCCGCGCTCGTCTCGCTGCTGCCGTGGCCCCGGTATGCCGGGAAATGGCAAATCGCATTGATGGCCGTCTACATGGTGTTCGGTGCGGTGCTCATGCCGCTGGCGCACTCGACGTTCGCGCCGATGTTCCCGTTCGTCGCCGCGTCCGCGTCGGGGATCAAGCTCGCGTCCCGCCGGGCCGCGGTGGCCATCGCGTGCTCCGGAGCCGTGGTCGCGGCGGGGGCGACCTGGGTGGTCAGCCTGCTGTCGCCGGACCTCGTGCAGTGGCCGGTGTGGCTGACGCTGACGGTGCCCCTGCCGGTCGCTCTCGGCATCTCGCACCGCGACCGGCTCGACTCCATCCGCAACGCGCACCTCGCCGCCGAGTCGGCCCAGCGCGCCCGTGAGTCCGAGGCTCGCGAGGCCGCGCTCGTCGAACGAGGACGGATCGCGCGCGAGATCCACGACGTACTCGGTCATTCGCTCTCCGGGATCGCGCTGCAACTCGACATGGCCGATGCCCTGCGCGACAGCGGCCGCGACGACGAAGCAGCCGCCGCGGTGCGCAAAGCACGCGCCATCGCTGTCGACTCGATCAGCGAGACCCGCCGTGCGGTGCACGCACTGCGCGAGGACACCTTGCCGCTGTCTGAGACGTTGTGCCACCTTGCCGAGCAGTCCTCGGCCGAGTTCTCGATCGAAGGCGAGGCCGGGACGGTCGGCCCGGAGACCACGCACACCATGGTCCGGGCGGCGCAGGAGGCGATGACGAACGCGGCCAAATACGCGCCGGGCTCGACCCGCGACCTCCGGCTGGCCTTCACCGCCGATCGTGTCAGGCTGACCGTGCACAACGGGCCCGCGACCGAACCGCTCCGCGCCGAACTGGCCGGCGGCTCCGGGGTCGGGCTCGTCGGCATGCACGAACGGGCCGCCCTGCTCGGCGGCACCCTGCGAGCAGGCCCGGCCGACGGCGGCTGGACCGTGGAACTGGAGCTGCCTCGATGACCGACCGCCCGATCAGCCTCCTTGTCGTCGACGACCAGGCGACTGTCCGCGAAGCGCTCGCGGTGATGCTCGACCTCGCCGAGGACGTCAATGTCGTCGCGACCGCGACCAACGGAGCCGAAGCCGTCGAGGCGGCGCAGCAGCACCGCCCGGACGTCGTCCTCATGGACCTCAACATGCCGGTGCTCGACGGGGTCGGGGCCACCGGGCGCATCCGCGAAACCCAGCCGGGCACCACGGTTCTCGTGCTCACCACGTTCGACGACGACGAATCGATCCTGGCCGCGCTGCAGGCGGGTGCGAGCGGCTATCTGACCAAAGAGGCCGACCGCACCACGATCCTGCACGCCGTGCGCACCGCGGCGCAGGGCCAGACCGTGCTGTCGCCCGAGGTGCAGCGGCGGTTGCTCGCGCTGGCCGCCAAACCGGCCCCGCCCGCGGAACCGGATCTCTCGCTGACCGCGCGCGAACAGGAAATCCTGGGCCTGATCGGCGACGGTCTGCGCAATCCGGAAATCGCGGCCAAATTAGTCATCAGCGAAGCCACCGTGAAAACTCACATCAACAACTTGTTCGCCAAAGCGGGATTCCACTCGCGTGCCGACGCGGTCCGCTACGCACTCAAGCACCAGAACGGCCAGCGCTAGCAATAACTCAATAACGGCAGGCGTTTTTCGCGGTTTCCGCGATGACGCATCGATGCCGCATCCGCGACGCCGCGACCGGACAGCATGGTTCGCGAGGCGCACCGTCCGAGGTGCCGCCCAGGCGCAAAGGAATATTCACCATGGTTCGATTCACCGGCCCGGGTTCTCTTTCCGAAAGAGCGGCGAAGCCGTTCATCGCGATCGCCTTGACGATCGCCGCCTTGTTCGCGGGCGCGAGCGTCGCCGCCGCGGACCCGGCTGCCGCACCGCAAACCGGAATTCTCAGCTCAGCGGGCGCGGTCGCCGCGCCGAACACCACTCCTCCGGTGTTCAACTGCAGCTATTTCTCCCGCATCCCGTTCCACGACGTCGCCGTCAGCTGCGCGGTCCACGTCGGCGTGATGCGGGTTTACCTCATCTGCTCGAACAATGCCCGGATCAACGGCCCTGTCATGTTCGCGGGCACCACTTACCGTTTCATCCTCTCGTGCCCCGGCGTCCCATTGCGGTCGATTAACTGGGAAGCGCTGTCCTGACCCGGAGATCCGGCTCGGGGCGGCCATCCGGCGGGCCGTCCCGGGCCGGTTTCCCGGTCCGCTTGGCCGAAACTGCTCGGCCGTAGCGCCGCAGATCCGCCTCGGCGGTTGCCCGCCGCGCGCAAAGGCCGCTAGACACGACACGTCTTGGTCCGGCGACCGGCTGACGGGTGGTCACGATGACGGTACGATTCCGTCTGCTCGGCCCTGTTGGCGTGACGGTGGACGACCGCGCGATCGCCATGGGCCATCAGCAATTGCGTTGTATGGCGGCGGTTTTGCTGATCGAGGCCAACCAGACGGTCGCGATGGACGAACTCATCGACCGGGTCTGGCCGGAAGGCGCGCTGCCCCGGCAGCCGCGCCGGGCGGTGCAGCACAACATTCCGTTGCTGCGCAAGGCTCTCGCTCCGGTTCCGGAGGTCGACCTCACCCGCAGCGGCTGCGGTTACCGGCTTTCGGTCGCACCGGACGCGATCGATCTGCATCGTTTCCACGCCCTGCTCGCCGAGGCCCGGACCGCGCAGCACCGAGAGCCGGACGCCCGCGCCGCGATCGCACTGGAAGAGGCGTTGTCCCTGTGGCAGGGCAAGCCTTTCTCCGATCTCGCCGCCGCGGCCGACATCCCCTGGCTGTGCGCGCTGCGCGCCGCGCTGACCGCCCGGCAGCGGACCGCCCGCCTCGACCTGACCGACATCCGGCTGCGCCAGGGCAGACACGCCGAACTGCTCGCCGAACTGGCCGCCGACACCGCGAGCCACCCGTTCGACGAACGCTTGGCCGGGCAGTATCTGCTGGCGCTCTACCGAAGCCGTCGCCAGGCCGAGGCCTTGCAGCATTACCATCGCCTGCAACGGGTTCTGGCCGACGAACTCGGCACCGACCCCAGCCCGTCGCTCCAGCGGCTGCACGAGCAGATCCTGGCCGCCGACCCCGCGCTGGCCGCGCCCGCCCCGGAACCCGCGACCCGGCCCCCGGTCCCGCGCCAGCTGCCGTGCCCGCCCCGGCTTTTCACCGGCCGCGGCGCCGAACTCGCCCTGCTGGACCGGCACCTGGACGTGGCGGGCGCGGTGGCGATCGGCGGCACCGGCGGGATCGGCAAAACCTGGCTGGCGCTGCACTGGGCGCACCGGCGGCTCCACCGGTACCCCGACGGCCAGCTGCACGTCGACCTGCACGGTTTCGATCCCACCGGACAGCCGGTGGCCGCCGCCGAGGCGGTGCGCGGATTCCTGGACGCCCTCGGCGTGGCCCCCTCCGCCGTCCCGGTCAGCCCGGAAGCGCGCATCGGGCTGTACCGCAGCCTGCTCGCCGGGAAGCGGACGCTGATCGTGCTGGACAACGCCCGCGACATCGACCAGGTCGCGCCCCTGCTGCCGGGCAACCCCGCCTGCCCGGTCCTGATCACCAGCCGCCGCCAGCTGGTCGGCCTCGCCGCGCTGTACGGCGTCCGCCTGCTCGACCTGGACGTGCTCCCCGACTCCGCCGCCCGGGAACTTCTCGCCGGGCACCTCGGCCCGGGCCGGCTGGCCGCCGAACCCCGCACGGTCGACGACCTGCTCGCCCTGTGCGCCGGGTTGCCGCTGGCAGTGCGGATCGTCGCCGCGCGCGCCCAGCACCATCCGACGTTCCCGTTGGCAGCACTCGCCGAGGAACTGCACGACGCCTCCGCCCGGCTGGACGGGTTGAACGCCGGGGGCCGGCGAGTGAATCTGCGAGCGGTGCTGTCCTGGTCGGTCTGCGCACTCAGCCAGCGGGCGGCGCGGCTGTTCGGCCTGCTGGGCGTCGCGCCCGGCCCGGACATCAGCCTGGCCGCCGCCGAGGCGCTGGCGGCACTCCCGGCCGCCCAGCTGCGCACAGTGTTGCGAGAGCTGGAGATCGCCTCCCTGATCCAGCAACACGTGCCGGGCCGGTACCGGATGCACGACCTGATCCGGCTGTACGCCAGCGACCTCGCCCTGCACACCCTCACCGAAGACGCCCGGGACGCGGCGCTGCGGCGGATCCTGCACTTCTACACGCACACCGCCCACGCCGCCGACCGGCTCCTGAACCCGCGGCAGGACTCGGTCCCGCTCGATCCGCCCGCACCGGACGTCCTCCCCCATCCGCTTCCGGACGCGCTGGCAGCGCTGGCCTGGTGCAACACCGAGCACGCTTGCCTGATCGCCGCGCAGGACACCGCGTCGACGCTCGGGAAGAATCCCGCCGGATGGCAGCTGGCCCGTGCGCTGGAGACCTTCCACGCCCGGCTGTCGCGGCTCTACGACCGGCTCGCCCGATGGCAGGCTCCGGCGGATCCTCGCTACGGCTCCTCGCCGAGGTAGCGCGTCTGATCCTTCTGCCGGTTGACCTCCGTCGCGTAGTACTCGTCCGCCAGCTGATGCGCGCGACGCTCGATGAGGTTCAGCTGGGTCGCCAGCTCCTGCCCCGCCTCGGCCCGGTGCGCGGCGAACCACCGCGGCAGATTGAGATACGTCTGGACCGACAACGGCAGATCCGTCCGTGCCAGCACCAGCACCCGGTGCTGCAGATCCGGGTTCGCCGCCAGCCGGCGAGGGTCGGAGAGCAGATCGGACAGCATCTCCGCCACCCGGCGCACAGCGTCCACAGTGTCCACAGCGGACTCCGGAAGCCGGCCGGACGCTGTGCGCACCAAAGCGTCCAGTGACGAACGCACCTCGGCCGCTTCCACCGACGGGTCCACGACCAGCCGTACTTTCTCCGGCGGGCCGAGCAGCGCGCCCGCGGCGTAAAGCACGGCAAGGACCACGAACATCAGCCACAGCGGGCCGATCACGCCCACCGCGTACAACAGCAGTCCGGCCAGTGCGCCGACGCAGCCGAAGATGTTCTTGGTGGAACCGAACCAGCGCCTCATTGGTACCCGCGGATCTCCTGGAACACGCTGGCGAGCCGCACGTTCCTTGCGTCGAAGACCTTGCCGCCGGTCAGCGCGGCGACCTGGCCGAGTTCGTCGCCGCTGCCCTCGCCGAACAGGACCGTGAACACCGGGATCTGCCGCATCGCGGGCGGCAGCGATCCGAACGCTGCCTTGAACGCGCCGAGGTCCGAACCGCTCTCGTTCTCGCCGTCGGTCATCAGCACGATCGAGTTGAAGCGGTCCGGGTCCTTCGCCACCAACGGCTCAAGCACCTGGTACCCGTGCTGAAGGGTGTCGTAGATGGCGGTGCCGCCGCCCGCGGTCAAGCCGCCGACGTAATCCTTGATCTTCGCCAGCTCCGGTTGCGGGTTCTGTTCGGGCACGGTGAACGTCGCCGGCATCCCGGGCTGGGTGTTGAACGGCAGCATGGTGACCTCTTCCCGGCTGCGGAACTGCCGGTAGCGGCCGACCAGCGAACTGTCCGCGCCGGTGAGGCCGGACAACGCCGAACGCAGCGCCTCGATCCGGCCGTCCCGCATCGAGCCCGACGTGTCCAGCAGGTACAGCGTCCGCGACGGACGGCGGATCTTGCTGAAGTACGCCGAAAGCAACGCGTCCACCGCTTGCTGCGTCGCCGGGAACGGCAGCTCCACCAAGTCGTGCGAAGCGAACTGCTGGCCGAGCTGCACTCCGGGGATGGCCGGTCGACGTTGCGTAGCGGTCATGATCCGGCGCTGCACATCAGGTGTGCGCAGGTAGTCCGAAAGCTTCTGGTGCGCCGTGCGGGCGGCGTCGCTCGCGCCGGTAAGCAAGGTGAGCGGGTAATCGGCGGTGACAACGCCGTCCGCCGGATAGATCAGCGTCAACGGCTGCGGCAGCTTGCCCGAGGCGTTCAACGACAGCAGAACCGACTCGTAGTTGACCAGCCCGTCGACTTTCTGCCCCGGGTCCTGGCCGGTCGCCCGCCGTTGGAAGGCTTCGGACAGCCAGCCCGACGAACCCGCCGACATCTGCTGCGCGCTGAAGAACTGCGTAAGCTGCGGCGTGACCGCTCCGATCTGCTTCGCGTCGATCGCCGCCCCCGCCCCGGCGAGCGCCGACGCGACCCCGACGAGCGCGGAGAACCCGGAGTTCGACGCCGACGGGTCGGTCATCCCGTAGCTGAACTCCTTTTTCCCCGCCGCCACCGCGATGTCGCCCCACGTCGGGGCTTTCTTGTCCCAGCCCAGCCGCTGCGCGACCGGAGCCGAGAGCCCCAGCACCACTGGCGAACGCATGATCTTCGCCTGATTGCCCAGGCGTTTGCTCGCCTCGGGAATGCCTGCCGGATAACGGTTCGAGGAGAACCACACCGCGTCGTACTTCCCGTCGACGCCGCCCTTCGCGAGCGCCTCCGCTCCCTCCAGCGTGCCGGTGAAGGTGAACTTGACCCGCACCCCGGTCGCCTTCGCGGCCTCGTCGAGCACCGGTTGCAGGTCAGCCAGCTCGCTGCCCGCGAACACCCGCAACGTGTCCGCCGAGGGCTGGTCCGGATCGGTCGATTCCGCTGTCGAACAACCAGTCGCCAGCAGCGCGGCGGCCAGCGCCAGTACGCCGAGTTTCCTCACAGCTCCCCCTCGTGCGAACGACGCAGCCGGTCTTCCGCGCGCCGCAGCTCCCCGGACAGAGATTCCACAGTGGACGCCATGCGCGAAACAGCCTCGGCCTTGAACCCGTCGATCGCGTCGAACGCCGCGTAGATCCGGTCGAACGACTCGCGCACCGTGTCGACCGCGATGGCCGGATCGCTCGAAGCCTTCCGGATTTCCTCGCTCTGCGACTGCAACAGCTCCGCATTCGCCCGCAGCAAACCGTTCGTGGTCGCCTGCAACGCGTTGATCTCGTCGAGCACGTCTCGCTGGTTGGCCAGCGCGGCACTCACCAGCATCGCCACGCGCAGCGCGGAAACCGTCGTGGTCGCCGCCCGTTCCACGCCGCGGATCAGCTCGTCATTGGTCCGCCGCACCAGATCCAGCGCGAGATACCCCTGCGCGCTCACCGCCAGCTGAGTCAGCACATCCTGATGCCGCTGGCGGATCGGGTACAGCAGATCGGCACGCAAGGCATTGGCGTGCGAGGGATCCGTGAGGTCGAAGACGCCCGCCTGCCGATCTATCGCCGCGTCGACCGCCTCGGCGAACGCGGCGGCTTCGGCCAGTTTGCCGAGCGTCGCCCAGAGCCGCTCTCGTTCGCCCTTGATCGCCGCGTTGTCTCGCCGAAGGACGTCTTGGCGCATCCGAAGCTCGCGGACCAGCGCGTTCACCGGCTCATTCGCCGCCCGGTAGCGATCGAGCGCGCGCTTCGCGCTGGCCGCGGCGGGGAAGATCCCCAGCAGTTTGCGTCCGGTGATCGGCAGCTTCGCCGGATCGAGTTCCGCGACCGTGCGCCGCAACTCGGTCAGGCTCGTCGTCACTTCCTGCTGTGGCGACCGTGCGGCGTCGAGCGCGGTGGCCGACCGGTCGAGCATGGTCCCCGCGACCGTCGCCGCCGTGCGCATATCCGCTTCGCCGATCGCGAGGATTTCGTCGAGAAGCGCCGTGAACTCGGGCGATTTCACGTCGAGTGCTTCCAGCCGCGCGGCGAATTCGTCGGCCCGCTGGGAGATCTCGGCCCGGGTGTCGCCGCCCAGCGTGACAAACCCGGCCGCGCGTTCCGCGGGGAACGCCGCCACCGGCTCCGGCGGGGTGAGGGTGAAGTCGTCCATCAGTACTGTTTCTGGATCGAGTCGAGCATTCGTTCCAGAGTTTCGAAACTCGGCGGCTCGACGGCGTCGACAACGTCACCGGGAACCTTGGCCTGCGCGGCGACCTCACGGAACAACTGCGGATTCGTCGTACGGAACCCGAAGGCGGCGGCGAGCCTGCCCAGTTCCGGATCCGTCGACAGCAACTGGCCGACCTTGTTTCCGTTGGCGGAGAAGGGAACCAGCGTATGCTTCGAATACACCGTCGGCGCCGGGTACAGCATCCGCATGTCCGGGCGGATCGAGCCGTCCTTCCGCACCAGCCGGTCGACGTACTGCGACTCGTAGATCAGCGCGAGCGGCGTCTTGCCCATCCCCGCCGACAGATAGTCCTCGAACGGGCCCTCGGTGCTGTTCTGCGTGTACCCCTGGTCCAGGAACAGCTTCGCGACCCGCGGCAGGACTTTCCCTTCCTGGTCCGGACCGGAAACGACGTTGTTGCCGTTGGCCACGAACGAAACGATCGACAGGTACATCGCCGCGGAATTGGACTCGCGCGGGTCGGTCGTGGTCACGAGGACGTTCTTGCGCACCGGATAGACCGTGTTGTTCGGCAGCTGATCCCACCGGGTGCCCGCGAGCTGCAAGTACTTCGCGATGTCGAGCACCTGGTAGTCGCCCGCGCCCTTGTGCACCACGCCGGTGCCGCTCAGCAGCTGCACGATCGGCTCGAACGTCGCGACCGCCATCGGCGACTGGAACGGCGTATAGACTCCGGTGATCTTCTTGTCGCGTTGGATCTTCTGCGCCGCCGGCGAGGACGACGGGAAGGCGAACTCGTACTTCGCGAGGTCGACCGCAGTCGCGATCTGCCGCGATCCCGCGGTGTCGACCTCGACCTTCAAGCCCTGCCTGGCAAACGCGTCCACCACGCGCTGATCGGTGAAAAAGGCCTGCTTCTCCGATCCGATCACCCCGCGGACGACAGTCAGCCCGCCGCCGTCCGCGCGGTCGTCGCCGGACTTCCCCCAGAGGACCACGCCCACCACCGCGAGCACCAGAACCACAGCCAGCCCGATCGACAACCGGCGCTTCACGAACCCACCCTCCGCACGTCCCCCGACGCGTCACCTCGAATCCTTCATCTTTTGACGCCCGGCACGGGAGTTTCGGCGTGAACGGTCGATGAACAACCGGGGTTCCGGTGGCGTGCTGGCGGAATCACTGCGGTGGCGGGGATTTTCTTACGCGGGAAGGTCGTCCGGGCTGAGCCGGGGCCAGTCGTCCAGGTCCCGTTGTGCCCCCTCCGGCCACACCGCCGGGTAATGCCATTCCTCCGTCAGGCCAGCCGAAAATTGGACCAGCCCGTTCCAGCCCACTGGAGCCGCGCCGCCGTCACGGCACCGGAGACGGCTGGCGTATCCGACGGTGCAGCCGCCGCCGGACGTCGCGTGCTGGTTGGTGGTCGGCGGGCGGGGCGAATGGCGGCCGAAAGGGCTGGCCCGCAACAGCCGACCACACCGCGACAAGCTCCCCGAGCAGCCCCGATCGACTCCGAAATCCGTACCTCACCCCGCTGCGGCGGCCCGATTCGCGCGCGATGCCGCACGCGCACCGTCGGCAGCGCCAAAACCGTCTCCTAGCATGCCGCGCTCCTCCGCTCCCACTCGCCCGCCGGGGCCGACGTCCGCCCGCTCCCCCGCTTTTCCCCGATCGGAACCCCCGGCCGGATCGCAGACCACCACCATCCCGGCCTGCCGCGAATCCAGCACCACCGCACCCGCCGAGGTCTCCGCGCACACCCGCCGGTCCGCCGCCGCGGCCAGCCGGACCTCCGCCCCCGGCACCAGCCCCGCGACCCGCAGCGCACGAAGAAACCCGACGTCGTCCTGGATCCGCTCGCTGATCCGATACACCCGGGCCGAAGACTGCCCCGCCCGTATCGCCTCGGTCAGCACCCTCGTCCCGCCCGGAACCGGGACCGGCTCGGCGGCGATCCCGAATTCGGCGAGACCGGGAATCGGCGTCCCGTACGGGCAAAGCCGCGGGCCGCCGCACACCTCGAACACGCGCCGGGCCACGGTCTCCGACATCACGTGCTCCCACCGGCAAGCTTCGGCGTGCACCTGTTCCCAGTCCAGCCCGATCACCTGATACAGCAGCACTTCCGCGAGCCGGTGCTTGCACATCACCCGGACCGCGAGCCGCCGGCCTTCCGGGGACAGCACGAGCTGCCGGTCCTCGTTGACCTCGAGGAATCCGTCCCGCTCCAGCCGCGCGACCGTCTGGCTCACCGTGGGCGCGGTCTGCCCCAGCCGGTCCGCGATCCGCGCCCGCCGCGGGACGACGCCGTCCTCTTCCAGCTCGTACGCCGCCTTGAGGTACATCTCAGTGGTGTTGATCAGGCCCTGGGCAGTCACGCGAACCAGCCTGACAGCTCAACTCGGGTTGAGGTCAAGGAGAACGGCTCGAGACTGGAGATAAGCCGGAGATATCGTCCGTGTATCGGAAACCGCATACGTGCTGGCAACATCCGCCTGCCTTGACTGGCAGGCATGACCTACCGCGAACCGGCACGCGCCACCTCGCTGGTCTCCTCGCCGGTCGCGGCAACCGGGATCACGATCTACGGCTGCGGGCCCGACGAAGCCGCCTTGGTCCGGGAGGCGGTGTCCCGTTTGGGGGTGACACCGACTGTCACCTCGGCGGCGCTTTCCGAAGCCAACGCCGGACTCGCCGCCGGGAACCGGTGCGTCAGCGTCAGCCATAAAACCCGCGTCACCAACGCCGCTTTGCGCGCGCTCAGCGACGTCGGCGTCCGGTATCTCTCCACGCGAAGCATCGGGTGCAATCATCTCGACCTCGCCTACGCCGAGAAAATCGGGATCTCGGTGGAAAACGTCGCGTACTCGCCCGACAGCGTCGCCGACTACACGCTGATGTTGATGCTGATGGCGATTCGCAACGCGAAAGCCCTCGTCCGCCGGACGGATGCGCACGATTACCGGTTGAGCGATCTGCCGGGCAAAGAACTGCGCGACCTGACCGTGGGCGTCATCGGAACCGGGCGGATCGGCGCGGCGGTGATCGACCGGCTGTGGGGGTTCGGCGGACAGAAACTGGCTTACGACCTTCGTCCCCAAACCTCGGCCGATTACGTTTCCCTCGACGATTTGCTGCGGCAGAGCGACATCGTCACCCTGCACACCCCGCTCACCCCGGAAACCCGCCATTTGCTGGACCGGCACCGGATCGAGCAGATGAAGCCCGGCGCGATCGTCGTCAACACCGGCCGCGGCGGGCTGATCGACACCGAAGCTCTCCTGTCCGCGGTGGAAAGCGGCAGGCTGGGCGGCGCGGCATTGGACGTCCTCGAAGGGGAAGAGGGGATGTTCTATGCCGACTGCCGCCGCAAACCGATCGAAAACACGCTTTTGGCGCGCCTGCAGAAGCTGCCGAACGTGCTGATCAGCCCGCACACCGCCTATTACACCGACCACGCACTGCGCGACGCGGTGGAAAACAGTCTCCTCAACTGCCTGAATTTCGAAAGCTGGACAAACCATGGCTAAGCTCAAGATCGGCATCCTCTTCGGAGGCATCTCCGAGGAACATCCCGTCTCGGTCAAATCCGCGCGCGAGGTCGAGAAGAACCTCGATCCGGAGAAGTACGAACCGTACTGGATCGGGATCACCAAGAGCGGTGCGTGGAAGCTGTGCGACGGCCCGGGCCGAGCGTGGGAGGACGGCCGCCCGGCGATGCTCTCGCCGGACCGGAGCGTCCACGGGCTGCTGGTCGAGGAACAGGGCAAGTACGAACCGGTCCGGCTGGACGTGGTGCTGCCGGTGCTGCACGGCAAACTCGGCGAGGACGGCGCGATGCAGGGCCTCCTGGAGCTGTCCGGAATCCCGTACGCGGGCTGTGACGTGCAGAGTTCCGCTCTGTGCATGGACAAATCCCTGGCCTATCTGGTCGTCGGCAACGCGGGCGTCGCCACGCCGAATTTCTGGGCCGGCACCGCGGGCGAAGACGTCGACGCGAGCAAATTCGCCTACCCCGTCTTCGTGAAACCGGCCCGGTCCGGTTCTTCGTTCGGCGTCACCAAGGTTTCGCGCGAGGAGGATCTGCCAGGAGCGATCGCGGAGGCGGCGCGATTCGATTCCAAGGTGCTGATCGAAGAGGCGGTCGAAGGCAGCGAGGTGGGGTGCGCGGTCTTGGGCAACGGCGCGGAGCTGGTCGTCGGCGAACCGGACCAGATCCGGCTGTCGCACGGTTTCTTCAAGATCCACCAGGAGGACAACCCGGAAAGCGGCTCGGAGAACTCGACCATCCTCGTTCCCGCCGACATTTCGGCGGAGTCGCGCGCACGCGTCCAGGCGACCGCGCAGACGATCTACCGCGCGCTGGGCTGCAAGGGGCTCGCCCGGGTAGACCTCTTCCTGCTGGAAGACGGCACCGCCATGCTCAACGAGGTCAACACCTTCCCTGGCCTCACTTCCTACAGCCGGTACCCGCGGATGATGGCGGCGGCCGGGCTGCCGTTCTCCGAAATGCTCGACCGGATGGTGTCGCTCGCGTTGGCCGGGACGCCCCGATGAAGCACGGTTTCGCCTTCCTGGACGAGGCCGCCCCCGGGATCCGCTGGGACGCCAAGTACGCCACCTGGGACAACTTCACCGGCAAACCGGTCGACGGTTACCTGGCGAACCGCATCGTCGGCACCCACGCCCTGTGCACCGCATTGCAAAGCGCGCAAGACAAAGCCGCGACGCTGGGGTTCGGCCTGCTGATCTGGGACGGCTACCGGCCGCAGCGCGCCGTCGACTGCTTCCTGCGCTGGGCGAAGCAGCCGGAAGACGGCTGCAAGAAACTCCAGCACTACCCCAACATCAGCCGCGCGGAAATGTTCGAGAACGGCTATGTGGCAACGAAATCCGGCCACACCCGGGGCAGCACAGTGGATTTGACGCTGTATCGCCTGGACACCGGCGAGCTTCTTCCCATGGGCGGGGGCTTCGACCTGATGGACGTCGTCTCGCACCACGGCGCGCCGGGGATCACCGCGACCGAGGCAGCGAACCGGCAGCACCTCCGTTCCGTCATGGAGGACTGCGGTTTCGCCGCCTATGAAGCCGAGTGGTGGCACTACACGCTGAAGGACGAGCCTTACCCCGACACGTACTTCGATTTCCTCGTCGCCTAGATGAACACCACAGGACCACGCGTCGTGGTCGCCGGAGGCCATTCGGCCGGGCACATCGAACCCGCGATGAACTTCGCCGACGCGCTACTGCGGCTGGCGCCCGCCGCCGAGGTCACCGCGCTCGGCACCGTCCGCGGCCTCGACACGACGCTCATCCCCGCTCGCGGCTACCCGCTGGAACTCATCCCGCCGGTCCCGCTGCCTCGCAAGATGTCCCGGGCCGTGCTGCGGACGCCGTCCCGGCTGCGCGATTCGGTCCGGGCCGCCGGGACGGTGCTGGACCAGGTCCGGGCAGACGTGGTGGTGGGCTTCGGCGGCTACGTCGCCGCCCCGGCCTACCTCGCCGCGCGCCAGCGGCGGCTGCCCATCGTCATCCACGAGGCGAACGTCCGGCCAGGCGCGGCGAACCGGCTGGCCGCCCGGCTGACAACGCACGTCTACACCGCCTCCCCCGATGTCCGGCTGAAATACGGCACCGCGATCGGCATCCCGCTGCGTCCGGCGATCACCGGACTCGACCGTCTCGCGACCCGCGAAGCAGCTCGCCGACGATTCGGCCTGTACCCCGACGGCCCGGTGCTGCTGGTCACCGGCGGCTCGCAGGGCGCCAAGACGATCAACGCCGCCGTATCCGGTGCAGCTGAGCGATTGAGCGCGGCCGGAGTACAAGTCCTGCACATCACCGGCCCGCAGCACGCCGTCGAGGTCCCCGCGGGCGACCCGCCGTATGTCGTCCTGCCGTTTGTCGACGAAATGCAGTACGCCTACGCCGCAGCCGATTTCGCGATCTGCCGCTCAGGCGCGATGACCTGCGCCGAGTTAGCCGCCGTCGGACTGCCGGCCGCGTTCGCCCCGCTGCCGGAACGCGGCGGCGAGCAACGCCTGAACGCCGGACCGGTCGTCGCGGCCGGTGGCGCACTGCTCGTCAACGACGCCGAACTCACCCCAGCCTGGATCGAAACCGCCCTTCTCCCGATCCTCACCGACCCAGCGCGAATCGCCGCAATGTCCGCCCACGCCACCGCAACCGGAACACCCAACGCCGACACCGTCCTAGCGCGACACGTCCTGACGATCGCCGAGCGACATCGACCCGCCAGGTAACCGCACCGTCACCCGAAGCCCGCCAGCAGCACCCGGCGCCAGGGAAAGAGCCCCGTCGTGCGCTTGCGTAATGCTCTTCACGATCGCCAACCCAAGCCCAACCCCGACGTGATCACGACGGACCCGCTCAGTACCACGCTGGAACGGCTCGGTGAACGTCCAGATCCGCTCCGGGCTGACTTCTTCCCCGGTGTTTTCCACCGTGAGCGTGCTCGACGTCGCGGACGCAGTGGCACGAAGCTGCACGGTCCCGCCTTCCGGCAGGTTGTGGACGATGGCGTTGTGCAGCAGGTTCGTCGTCAACTGCAGCAGCAGCGCCCGAGACCCGCGCACAGCCGTGATGTCGCCCGTGGTCTCGATGGTCACGCCGTGCTTCTCGGCCAGCGGGAGAAGCGTCTCGGCGGCTTCCTCCGCGAGCAGGGACAGGTCGACGGGTTCCCGCGTGAACGAACGCTGATCCGCGCGGCTGAGCAGCAGCAAGGCTTCGGTGAGTTCGATCGCCCGGCCGTTGACGACGCGGAGGCGTTCGTGGAGTTCGCCGCGGTCGTGGTCCGGGTCGTTGCGGGCGACTTCCAGCAGGCTCTGCGTGATCGCCAGCGGAGTGCGCAGCTCGTGGGAGGCGTTCGCGGCGAATCTCCGTTGTTCTGCGACGTGCGCGTCGAGGCGGGCGAGCATGGCGTCGAAGCTGTCGGCGAGTTCGCGGAACTCGTCGTCGCGGCCCTCCAGTTCGATCCGGTGCGCGAGCGAGCCGGTCGAAGCCTGCCGGGTCGCGGCGGTGATCCGGGTCAGCGGGGCGAGCATGCGGCCGGCCAGCACCCAGCCGCCCAGCAGGCCGAAGATCAGCAGGAGCAGCATCACGACGGCCGCGTAGGGCGCGAAATCCTTGATCAGGTCGCGGCCGGACGGAGCCATCACCACCGGCATGATCTCCAGTGCCCGGTCCTGGTAGTTCAGCAGGAACGCCCCCACCGCGCCGAGCAGCAGCGTCCCGGCCAGCATGAGGAATCCGGCGTAGCTGAGGGTCAGTTTGAGCCGGACGCTCATCCCCGGCTCCCGGATCACCCGCGGTCCGATCCGTCGTCGATCCGGTAGCCGACCCCGGGAACGGTCGCGACCAGCCACGGTTCGCCGAGCCGTTTGCGCAGCGCCGAGACGGTGATGCGCACGGCGTTGGTGAACGGGTCCGCGTTCTCGTCCCAGGCCCGTTCGAGAAGTTCTTCGGCGCTGACCACCCCGCCCTCGGCCGCGACGAGCACCTCGAGGACGGCGAACTGCTTCCGGGTGAGCGCGACGTACCGGCCGTCCCGGTAGACCTCGCGGCGGAACGGGTCCAGCCGCAGCCCCGCGATTTCCCGCACCGGCGGCCGGTTGTGCGCGCGCCTGCGGTCGAGCGCGCGCAGCCGCAGCACGAGTTCGCGCAGCTCGAACGGCTTGGTGAGGTAATCGTCGGCGCCGAGTTCGAAACCGGAGACCTTGTCGTCGAGCCGGTCGGCGGCGGTGAGCATCAGGATCGGCATGCCGCTGCCGGACGCGACGACGCGTTTCGCGATCTCGTCGCCCGACGGGCCGGGGATGTCCCGGTCGAGCACCGCCATGTCGTACGCGTTGACGCTCAGCATTTCCAGCGCGGTGTCCCCGTCCCCGGCGAGGTCGGCGGCGATCGCTTCCAGGCGCAGCCCGTCCCGGATGGCCTCGGCCAGGTAGGGCTCGTCCTCGACGATCAGCACACGCATGTCCTCGATGCTACGAGCAGGCGCGTATCGCTGGCATATCCGAAACCGCGTACGTGCTGGCAACACCGTTTCGCCTTGGCTGACCGCTATGACCCGCAGCGAATCAGCACGACGCCCGGCTCTCGCTGTTTTCCGGAGAACCGTCCGCCGGGTGCTTCGCCGTCGCGGCGCGCTCACCGAGGCCGACGGAATCGTCCCGCACGGCACGACGGTGTTCGCCGAAATCCCGGCCGTGGCCAATCTCGACCCGGCTTTCCTCGACGCGCTGCGCCGAGCGGCGAAGGACGCCGCGAACGACGGCGTCGAGTTTCGCGTCAACAGCGGCTGGCGTTCCCCGGCGTACCAGAATCAGCTTCGGCGCAGGGCGATCGCCAAATACGGTTCGGAGGAGGAAGCCGCCCGCTGGGTAGCCACCGCCGACCGGTCCGCGCACGTACTGGGGAACGCGATCGACCTCGGCCCTTTCGAAGCCACGGCCTGGCTGTCGGAAAACGGTGCCGCGTATGGACTTTGCCAGATTTACCGCAATGAACCGTGGCACTACGAACTTCGCCCCGAAGCCATCCTCCATGGCTGCCCGCCGATGTACGCGGACCCGTCGCAGGATCCGCGGTTGCGACGTTAAGCCGGAAAATCCCGTGCCATTCGTGATCGTCTTCGTGACAATCGCTGGTCATGGAGGAAGTCGAAGTCGTCGTCGCCCACCACGAACGCGCGACCCTGCGCGTCGGCGACGTGTTCCTGAAGGTCGACACCGACCAGGCGCGCGCCGACGCCGAGGTCTCCGCGATGGCGCTGGCCCCGATCCCGACGCCGGAGATCCTGTGGCGGAAACCGCCGGTGCTCGCGCTCGCCGCCCTGCCCGGACGGGAACTCGGCCGCCCCGGCAAACCGTCGACCGCGTCGCCGGCAGCCTGGGCCGCCGCGGGTGCCGCCGCCCGGAAACTGCACGACGCGCCGCTGCCGCCTTCTCCCGGTTTACACCCCGACGAACTCGCCGAGGACCTCGACCGGGAATGCGCGGAGCTGATCGCGAATGATGTCCTCCCCGCCGACCTGGTCACCCGCAACCACCAGATCGCCAAGGCGGCACTCCGGCCGTGGACCCCGGTGTTCACGCACGGCGATTTGCAGGTCGCGCACATCTTCGTCGAGGGCGACGAGGTCACCGGCGTCCTCGACTGGTCCGAAGCGGCGCAGGGCGACGCCCTGTTCGACCTCGCCGCCTTGACGCTCGCCCACCAGGAACACCTGGCCGACGTCGTGGCCGGTTACGGAGGCGATGTCGACCTCGACGCACTCCGCGCGTGGTGGTCGCTGCGCAGCCTGCGGGTGGTCCACTGGCTGATCGGACACGGCTTCGACCCGGCACCGGAGGTCGCGGTCTTGGAAGCCCAGCTATTCTAGTACTAGAATAGCTGGCGTGCCCGCACTCACCGACGCCGAACTGACCGTCCTCGGCCTGCTCGTCGAGCAACCCCGGCACGGCTACGACCTGGAGCGGGTGATCGAGGAGCGTGGCATCCGCGCCTGGACCGCGCTCGGTTTCTCGTCGATCTATTACGTCCTCGACAAACTGGCCAAGCGCGGCCTGATCGAAGCCACCGGCGCTCCGCGCTCCGGGAAATCGCGCGCGACCTTCCAAGCCACCCCGTCCGGCGTCGAACTGTGCGCGGACGCCACCCGCGAAGCCCTCACCACCCTCACCCCGGTCCACGCTCGCGTCCTCATCGCGATGGCCAACAGCCCCGGCCTGCCGGACGCCGACGTTCGTTCCGGATTGACCGCACGAGTCACCGCTGTACGCGAACAACTCGCCGAAGTCCGGGCGACGCGCGCCCGGCAAGAACCACTACCGGACGCCGCGGCGGCGATCTTCGACTACAGCGAAGCGATGCTCGCAGCCGACCTCGCCTGGACCGAGAGCGTCCTCACCAAGGAGACCGCGATGGAGAAGTACGACATCAAGAAGGCCCACCGTGCGTTGTATTCGCCGTCGGCCAAAGACTTCACCGTCGTGGAGGTGCCCGCGCTCCAGTACCTCGCCGCGGACGGCCACGGCGACCCGAACACCGCGCCGGAGTACACGAACGCTGTCGAAGCGCTGTACGGAATCGCGTACTCGGTGAAGTTCGCCAGCAAGAAAACCCTCGGCCGAGACTTCGTCGTCGGACCTCTCGAGGGCCTGTGGCAAGCCGACGACCCCAGCGTTTTCCTGACGCGGGACAAGGAAAAGTGGGACTGGACGATGCTGATCAGCCTGCCGGACTGGATCACCGAGGAGATGGTGCGGGAAGCCGCCGAAAGCGTCGCGAAGAAGAAGGACAACCCCGCGGTCGCCGGAGTTCAGCTACGCACGTTGAATGAAGGCACGAGCGTCCAGATCCTGCACATCGGCTCGTACGACGACGAAACGCCCACGCTGCACCGGCTCCACGAGGAATACCTGCCCGAGCACGGCCTGACATTCAACGGCGACCACCACGAGGTCTACCTGAGCGACCCGCGCCGCACCGAACCCGGCAAGCTCAAGACGGTGCTGCGCCAGCCGGTCAAGCCTCTTGGAACACGATCTGCTCCGGCGGAGTCGTGAGCATCAACGTCTGCCGCCGGACGGACAGGAGCGTGCTGAGTTCTGTCGCGTGGCCGTCGGGAATGGTGAAAAGCCGGTCGTTCCGGGTGTCGACGTAGTCCGCGAACCCGGCGAGCGAGACACCGCCAGTTTCGTCCAAGCTCAAATAATCAGCCAAACGGCGGAACAGTTTCGGCAAAAGGACCACATTGTCGCGCAATTGGGTGCGACTGGTCAGCCGGAACCCGCTGGTGGTCACGTCGTGTTCCCACACGCCCTTGCCCGCGGTGCGCGCCGCTACGGACGCGTCCGCCATCGCCTGCCGGAGATCGGGGTACAGCTTGGAGTAGAACGTCGGGTACGCCAGCCCGGTTTCGAGCAGATGGAAATTCGCCGACGCTTTCAGTGTTTTCGGGTCGAGGTGCACGCTTCCGCCGTCCGTGGAGCGCCCCGCGCGCTGGCCGGGAAACGCGAACGCGACCGCACGGCCGTACTTGTCGGCGAACCGGGTCAGGATGTGCCCGCTCGTCTCCCCCGGCGTACTGGTGGAAACGCGACCGCCTTCGTCGCGCTCGACCTTCGTGAAACCGAGGTAGCGCAACAGTTCCGCCCCGGCCGCGTCAGCCAGCTCTTTCGGCTGGTACCACATCTCGGCCCCGGCGACCCTCGGGCGGTAATGCGTCTCGAGCGCGTCGATCCCGTCGAGGCGCAACTGCACCCCGCCCCGGGAATTGGTCCGCACTTTGAGACCGGCGGCGGAAAATGCATCGGCCCGATCGGGATAGAACCGGACGGAATCCCCGTCCGGGGAGGCCCCGACGACCCGGAACTGACCTTTGATCAATGTCAACGGCACGAGAACGACGGTAACTGCCGGACCGGCCGGCAGTTACCGTGTTTCCCGAGCCGTCACCTACCAGCCACTCGGGTTGTTACCAGTTGTCACGCAACGGATTCTTCCGTGCGTGCGGAGTTACTGGCAGGCTTCGCAATCCGGGTCGTCGATCCGGCAGGCGGCTCCGTCGACGAGCGGAAAATCGAAGTCGTCCAGAACGGGGACGGCCGGTGCGGTTTCTTCGGGCGTGGTGGGAGCAGACATATCCGTTGTAGCGCTCAAGATCGCCGAACATTCCGTGACGCCCGCCACAGCTCAGGCCACCCAGTCCGGAAGAATCTTGTCCCCGTCGGCCGTCGCGCAGGCGGGCACTACGCCGGTCCGATACACCCGCGTGCCGCCCGGCGCGCACACGATCGCCGTCATGCCGCTCCGCGCGTCGGCCCGCACCTGCCTCTCCTCGTCCGCAGGCAGCACCACCGTCTCCCCCTTGGCGAGGGACTCGACGACGCCGCCCAGCGTGACCTCCGCCCCGCCGTCGAGAATCGTCCACACCTGCTCCGTGTCGAACGCGTGCACCGGCCCGGCCGCGCCGGGCGCCATCTCCACTCTCCACACCGCCTGCTGACTGCCGCCTTGAGTCGGCGACGCCAGCGTCGTCATCACCGCGTTCGGAGTTTCCGTCCGGCGGCTCTCCCGGATGACTGTCATGCGCTCATCTCCTTGGGTTAAAGTAGACAACCAGGTTGCCCATATAGTCAATGAGGTTGTCTACCTATGTCAAGCGATCCGCCCGGATACGAGCTGCCGCTGCGCCTGTTGTTCGGCTTCCGCAGCCTGATCGACGCCCTGCACGCCGAACTGGCGAAGCAGGGCCACCCCGACGTACGGCCGATGCACGGCTTCGTCTTCCAGGCGATCGGCCCCGCGGGTACGACCGCCGTCGAACTGGGCCGCACGCTCGGGGTGACCAAGCAGGCCGCGGGCAAAACGATCGACAGCCTGGAACGGCTCGGCTACGTCCACCGGGAACGCGACCCCGGCGACGGTCGCCGAATGCTGGTGCGGCTGACCGACCGGGGGCTCGACTGCCTGGCCAAGTCAGCGCGGATCTTCGACCGGCTGCGCTCGGAGTGGTCGGAGACCTTGGGCCCCGACCGGCTGCGCGCGCTGGAGGAGGATCTGCGGAAGGTCGCTTCGCCGGAGTCCGCGCGGCTGGATTTGCCGGGGTGGTTCTCCGGCCACTGAGCGGCCGATCAGGCGTCGCAGGTATCGAGAGCCAGCTTCTCCAGGGGCGAGACGTAGATGCCGTGCTCCGCGAGGGCCGTTTGGTCCGGCGGCGCTCCGGCCCCGAGGCTGGTTAACTTCCGCTGAATCGACGGGTGCGCCTGCTCAGCGACCTGCCGACGTTCACCGCTGGTCCGGCACGCGATGATCCGGCCGGTACCGCTCGACGGCTTCCAGACCGACCAAAATGGACAGTTCGCGCGCCGCGCTGACCGGGTCGTCCGGACTGTGCAGCGCGAACGTCCACACCTCCGTCATCAACGAAGGCTGATCGGCGGAACCGTCGCCCCTCGCAACGCCAGCGCGTCGATCGTCACCGGCCGGTACCGCAGCGCCGACAGCCGCTCCACCATCGTCTCCAACGGCGCTTCCACATCCGTACCGAAGAAAAACGCCCACTCATGCTCCGGCGAGCCGAAGTAAACCGGCGTCGGGAAGACTTCCTCGAACCGGTGCCAGCACTTCACCAACGTCGAGTTCCGCCACAACGTCGGGCACCCGCCCTGGTACGCCACCACCCCGCCCGGCGTCAGCAACGACCGGCACTTCGCCAAGAATTCCTTGCCGTACAACCGGTTGTGCTGAGCGTCCGTATCGTCCTGCTCGTCCGGAAGATCCACCAGCACCACGTCGTACTTCTCCGCGCAAGTGTGGACGTACTCCCACCCGTCGGCGTAATGCACCCGAACCGGCCCCTCGCCGCGCTCCGCCCGGGCCAGCTCAGCCGACGAGTACCCGTACGGAAGATGCTCCGCGCACAACCGAACCGCCTCGGCGTCGATGTCCACGTGATCGACCGAAGCCCCCGCCTCGGCCGCGATCTGGCACACCACGCCTTCGCTGGAACCGACCACCAGCACCCGGTCCACAGTGGACGCCAGCAGCAGTGCCGGAACCAGCAACGCCTCGTGGTACACGAGCTGGCTGAACTCGGTGCTCTGCCGCTCGTCGTCGCAGAACAGCGAAATCCCCTGCGCCGTTTTGCCGATCACCAGGTGCTGGTAGGCGGTCCGCGTGTCGACCAGCACGTCCGAAACGTGCCACTGCCTGGTCAATCCCGCACCGACCGGTTCCTCGATGTTCAACTGTCTTCCTGTCCTCTGTGGATAGTGGTGACCCGCGAAACGCTCGCGCCGAGCAAGTCCCGCAGCAACTGAACGGCCAGTTCCGGATCCGCCTTGCGCCCGCACGTGAACACATCCACGAACGCCGAGCCGCGCTCCGGGTACGTGTGGATCGAGGCGTGCGACTCCGACAGCAACGCCATCGCCGTCACCCCGTGCGGTTCGAACTGTTTGTGCGTCACTTCGCACACTGTCGCGCCGGCCTTGTCCAGCGCACGTTCCAAGCTCTCGCACAGAAACGCCGGGTCGTCGAGCAATTCCGCGGACACCCCGGAAAACTCGGCCAGCACATGCCGTCCGGCGAACTCCCCCACCCCACCGGATTCCCCGCCGATGAAGTACGACCGCAGCGGGGGGAAACCGTTGAACGACACCGAAGAGTAGCTTTGCGTGTACGCCCCTGCTCCCGGAATGTCGACGTGATCCCCGGCCCGCAACGCCATCGGGAGCCGATACGGCGTGCGCTGATAAAGCACGTCGTCCCCGTCGCAAGTCGGCCCGGCAACAACGACCGGCCCGTCCGGACCGCCGTCGTGCGCAGTGACCAATCGGTACGCGATCGCCTCGTTCTCCGTCTCGGCGAGCCCGCCGTACCGGCCGATGTCGAGGTACACCCAACGCCGCTCGTCCGCCGAGGACTTGCGCGACACCAGCACCACCTCGCTGCGAATCACCCCCGCCGAGGCCACCACCGCCCGCCCCGGTTCGAACGACAACACTGGCGCTACCGCGAAATGCCGCCCCACCGCCTCGCGAATAACCGCCGCGTACTCCGCCAACGGCGGCGGCTCAGTCAGATAACCGACCGGAAACCCGCCGCCGATGTTCAATCCCCGCAACGAAACCCCGCGCTCCGCGACCGCGCGAGTCACCTCGGCCGCAGCAGCGATCCCGGCTTCCCAAGCCCGCGGATCGACATGCTGAGACCCGACGTGGAACGCGACCCCCTCCGGATCGAGCCCCAGCTCAGCCGCCCGAACCAGCAGGTCGGCCGCCATCTCGGCACTGCACCCGAACTTCCGCCCGAACGGCGTCAACGCCCCGGGACTGTCCACCAGAATCCGGCACGAAACCGTCGCCCCCGGCGCGAACTCGGCGAGATTTTCAAGATCCGCAAGGCTGTCAAAGGTAAACCGCCGCACCCCCACGCGGTGCGCGAACGCGATGTCGCGCGCTTTCTTCACCGTGTTGCCATAGGACAACGACTCAGGCCGCACCCCTTGCGCGAGACACAGTTCGATCTCCTCGCGCCCAGCAACGTCAAACCCCGCCCCCGCTTGCCGAAGGACCCGCAGCACCTCCGGAGCCGGATTCGCCTTGACCGCGTAGTACATCCGCGCTTCCGGCAGCACCTGCTGGAGCCGCTCGCAGTTCCCGCGCACCACGTCAAGGTCCATCACCAGACACGGCGTCGGCGGCTGCCGTTCCTCCAGGAACGCCTGGCAACGCTCCAGCACCTGCGAGAACCCTTCAGTCACAACGCCCGAGTATAGGTTCCGCCAGCTCCGTCAGCCGCACCGCAGCAACTCCCCGAGCCTCCGCCGGGCAAACCCTACGAACGGTACACAGTCCATTACTTGACAGTCCGCAGCGCCGATCTTCCCCCGCCGCACGCCGCCGGTCTCCTCGAATTCCGCCCCGACCTGAGGAAAGAAGCGCCCGTTGTCGCCGGTCCGCACCCACACCCGCTCCCCGTCCACAAGGTACGGAAACCGCCGAACCTTACGCCGATGACGCGGCACCAGAGATTCCGCGTAGTGCAAGAACGAGTTCCGATCATGCCCTACGCCGAGCAGCAAGATCTGTGCCCGCTCCCGATACAGCCACTCGAACGGCGACCCCGGCCCCACCGCATACGCGAGCGGCTGCCGACGCGTCCCCCGCACCCACGTACTCCACTTTCCCCAACGCAGACAACGACGAATGCACAATCACCGCCCCGCCACTCGCCACCCCCAGCTCCCGCACCCCCGCACACACCACATCCGCGTCCACCACAACCGCCACACTCCCTCCCAACCCACCCAAGACGACCACCCCGCCCCAGCCCCTAGCCCCCCGCCGCAGTTAGCAATGGCTCGGCGCTGTCGAGAGCGCCGAGCCAGTGCTAAACAATCAACCGCGAGGGAGTCACCCCACTTCACCAAGCAACGGGAAGCTTCTGCACCCCATAAATATTCTGAAACTCAGGCCGCAGCGAAACCTCGCCCGCCACCCGCAACCCCGGAAACCGCCGCGCCAGCGCGGGCAGCGCCACAGTCATCTCCACCCGAGCCAGCTGCTGCCCCAGGCACTGGTGAATCCCGTGCCCGAACCCCACGTGCCCGGTCGCGACCCGCCGCACGTCCAGCTCGTCCGGCCGCTCGAACTTCACCGGATCCCGGTTGGCCGCCTGCACCGACACCACCACAGACTCCCCGGCCCGGATCACCTGCCCGCCGATCTCCACGTCCTCCAGCGCGGCCCGCACCCCGGTGTGCGCGATCGACAGATACCGCATCAGCTCCTCGACCGCCGCGCCCGCGGCCTCCGGCTCGTCCCGGACCACCGCCCACTGCTCCGGATTGCTCAGCAGCGCGTACGTCCCCAGCGCCAGCATGTTCGCCGTGGTGTCCAGCCCAGCGGCCAGCAGGAACGTCCCCAGTCCCGCCAGTTCTTCGTCCGTCAGATCGCTGCTGGTCAAATCGCTGAACAAATCGTCGGTCGGAGAAGCCCGCTTCGCCGGGACCAGCGAGCCGACGTACTCCTGCAGCCCGGCGTAAGCCGCCATCCGCTCTTCCTCGGCGAGCTCCACATCGTTGATCGCCGCGGCGTCCCCCAGGAACGACGCCCGATCCGAATAAGGCACCCCGAGCAATTCGCAAATCATCACCGCGGGCACCGGATGCGCGTAGGCCTCGAGCAGATCGACCCCGGGCCCGGCCTGCTCCATCGCATCCAGGTACTCGCCGGAGACCTCGGCGACCCGGTCGCTGAGCAACCGCATCCGCCGGACGGTGAACTTCCCCGTCAGCAGCTTCCGGAACCGGGTGTGCTCCGGAGCGTCGATCCCGGTCATGTCCCCGACCGGAGCCGGCGGCAATTCGGTGAACTGCTCCATGCCGGGAAACGGGTAGTGCCACAATTCGTACCGGTTGCTGAACCGCTGGTCCCCCAGAATCGCCCGGACCTCCGCGTGCCCGGTGGCCAGCCATCCGAGGTGCCCGTCCGGGAACGCCATCCGCGTCAGCGGAGCCCGGTCCCGCACCGCGGTCAGCGACGGCGGCGGATCGAACGGGCATCCCTTCGCCCGCCCCATCGGAACCCCTTGCACGATCTCTTCGCCGGTCATCCCCCATACCCCTTTCAGTGGGCGTATTCGCGATTGAAAAGCTTCTTGGACCAGAGATAGCCGCCGATGCCCATCACGGCGCACCAGCCGAGGGCGAACCACAGGTGGTTGCCGAGCGGTTTGTCGAGCAGCAGCGCGCGCAGGGTCTCGATGATCGGGGTGAACGGCTGGTATTCGGCGAACCACCGCAGCGCGCCGGGCATCGAATCGGTCGGCACGAACCCGCTGCCGAGGAAAGGCAGGAGCAGCAACGGCATCGGCGTGTTGCTGGCCGATTCGACGCTCTTGCTCACCTGTCCGAGCGCGACGCACAGCCACACCAGCGCGAGCGCCACCACCACGAGGAACCCGACCGCGGCGAGCCACGAACCGACCCCGGCGGCGGGCCGGAACCCGACCAGCAACGCGACCCCGGTGACCACCACGAGCCCGAACAACGCTTGCAGCACACTGCCGAGCACGTGCCCGGTCAGCACCGAAACCCGGGCGATGTGCATGGTCCGGAACCGGGCGATGACGCCTTCGGTCAGGTCCATCGCCACCGAAATCGCCGTTCCCTGCACCGTGGCGGTGATGGTCATCAGCAAGATCGTCGGCGCCACGAAGTTGGCGTATTCGGCTCTGCCGCCCGAAGGCCCGCCGAGCCCGGCGCCGAGCGTCCCGCCGAAGACGTAAACGAACAGCAGCAGGAACACGACCGGCATGCCGACGAGCATGATCGTCAGCGACGGATAGCGGAGCATGTGCTTGAGGTTCCGGCGCAGCATGGTCATCGAGTCGCGCACCGGATGGAACCGCAGGTCCGGTCCGGCGAGAACGGGCGCAGTCATCGGGAAGTCACCTTTTCGTCAGTGGGATTGCCGGTGAGGGCAAGGAAAACGTCATCGAGATCGGGCGTGTGCACGGAAAGTTCGTCGACCTTCACCGACAAGGCGTCGAGCCGGTCGATCAACGCCTTGAGCGAGTGCAGGCTGCCGTCGCTGGGCACGCGCAGTATCAGCGCGTCGTTCTGCCGCGACGCCTCGCTCAGCGCGCGCTGCGCGTGCTCGAGGTCGGCTTCTTCTTCGAAGCGCAGCTGGACGTGCCCGCCGGGGATCTGGCGCTTCAGCTCTTCCGCGGTGCCCTCGGCGACAATCCGCCCGCGGTCGAGCACCGCGATCCGGTCGGCCAGCTCGTCGGCCTCGTCGAGGTATTGCGTGGTAAGGAAAATCGTGACGCCGCCGGCCACCAGTTTGCGCACGATCTCCCACATCGCCCGGCGGCTGCGCGGGTCCAAGCCGGTGGTCGGCTCGTCCAGGAAGATCACCTGCGGGCTGCCGACGAGCGTCAGCGCCAGGTCGAGCCTGCGCCGCATGCCGCCGGAGTAGGTCGACACCGGTTTCTTGGCCGCTTCGACCAGGTCGAACTGTTCGAGCAGCTCGGCCGTGCGCTGACGGCGCGCGGCCCGGTCGAGGTGGTTCAGATCCGCCATCAGCAGCAGGTTTTCCTCGCCGGTGAGCAGATTGTCGACCGCCGAGAACTGCCCGGTGACGCCGATCGAGGCGCGCACCCCGTCCGCTTCCGAGGCGAGGTCGTACCCGGCGATCTGCGCCGCACCGGCATCGGCGTTGATCAAAGTGGACAGAATTTTCACCGTGGTGGTCTTGCCCGCGCCGTTGGCGCCGAGCAGCGAGAAGACCGTGCCGCGGGCGACGGTGAGGTCGATGCCGTCGAGCACGACGTGGTCGCCGAAGGACTTGCGCAGTCCGGTGGCGGCGATCGCCGGCCGGGAATGATTGCTGGGCATAGCTTTTTCTCCAAAGCTGGGATCAGGAACGGTGGATGACGATCTCGCCGAACGCGGTGTGCCCGCGGACCTCGACGGTCTCCTTGGACTCGCCCGCGCTGGCCGAGGTCTCCAGCTGGTTGCGCACCTGGCCGAAGTTGGTCTTCACGTCGAGCCAGGCCGCGGTGCCCTCGGCGATGCCGATCCGCAGATCGCCGATCGCGCTTTCGAGCACGACCGAACCGCGGACGACCTCGCCCAGCCGGATGGCCCCGTTGGACGTTTTCGCGTCGACCCCCGCACCGGCGTGCTCGAGCACGATGTCGCCGTTGGCCGCGCGCACCCGGACGTCTCCGCCTGCGGACTCGATCGCGGTGTCGCCGTTGGAGTTCTTGACCACCACGGTCCCGTCGACCGGGCCGAGCCGGATCTTCCCGGACGCGGTGGAAACCTCGGCGTCGCCCGCGACGCCTTCGACCGTGACGTGGCCGACCGAGGTGTCGAGCCGCAGCGGGCCGGTGCGGTCGAGGCTGACGTTCCCGGCGGCGGTCTTGAGCCGGGCCTGCCCGAGCTGCCCGGTCCCGTGGAAGGCTCCTGCCTGCACCTCGGCGGAAACCCGCGAGCCAGTGGGCAGTTCGACCGTCACGTCGACCGAACGGGTCTTGCGGGAGAAGTCGAACGCCCGCATTTTCGGGCCGGTGATGTGCAGCGTGCCGTTGCTGTACTCGACGCGGATCTGCTTCGCGGTCTTGACGTCGGAGTCGTCCATCTCGTCGGACGGACGGACCTCGACGACCGTGTCGGTGCGGTCGCTCGCGGCGAACCGGACGTGGCCGACGCCGAGGTCGACGGTGACGGAAATCGGTTCGGGAGTGTCGAATTTAGGCATGGTTGTCCCCACATTTCGGATAGGTGTGCCGTCTCCGCAGGTCAGAGACGGGTGAAGGGTGTGGTGAAGAAGAGAGCTAGCGGACCCAGCCGGTGAAGCTCTGCTTGGAGAAACCGCCGCCGGGCGGCTCGAACCGCTGTTCGCGCTCGGGTCGCTGCTGCAGCGCGGCGGTCGCGGCCCGGACGAGCCAGGCGTTCACCGAACGGCCTTCCTTGGCGGCGGCCTCTTCGACCGCGGCCTTGAGCTGTTCGGGCAGCCGCACGTTGATCCGCGCGGACGGGCCGTCCTCGGAGAACAGCGGTTCGGCCTCCGGCACCGGATCGGCCGCGGCCGCGGGTGCGGCGGGCTGAGCGGGTTCGGCGGGCGGCGCGGTCACGACGAAGTTCGGGTCGCGGCCGCGCAGGCGCAGTTCGACCGAGCCGGGCGCGAGGTCCCGGGTGATCTCGTCGACGGCGCCGGACAGGGTGTCCAGGAGGGTCATCCGGATCGCCGATTCGAGCGATCCGGTCAGCCGCTCGACCAGCGCGCGTCCCTCTTCGCCGCCGGCCTCGGCCAGCGTCGCGAATTCCCGCCCGAGGTTGCTTACGTACGTGGTCAAGTCCATGGCACCACTATGGCACACGCTTGGCACCACCACAAGCCATCGTGGCTCAGTTTGGCACCACTTCGGCACACGAGATGGCAAAAGACCAGGTCAACACGTGGTGCCACGCAGAAAAATTCAGCTACCTGGCCGCCTTCGCGACCGGCAGATCGATCCCAGCGCGGAAGGTAGGGCACTCGTCCAGGGCACCGTCGTGCCCGCAGGTCATGAGGTGATGCAGGTACGCCTGAGCGTCGAGCAGCCGTGTCACCTGCTCCTGGATCGCCTCGATCCGGGCGGTGACCGTGCTCCGCCAGTCGTCAGGTTTGCCGTCGACGCCGAGCAGCGCCGCGATGTCGTCCAGGCTGAGGTGGCCGGTTTCCCGCCAGATGCGGATCAGCGCGATCCGGTAGAGCTGGTCCTGGTCGTAGAACCGCCAGCCGGAGCGGCGGTGCGGCTCGATCAGTCCGCAGCTCTCCCAGTAGTGCAGCGTCGACACCGGCACGTCGAAGCGCGCCGACACCTCGCCGATCGAGTACAGGTCCATGCCCTATTGCACCGCACTGAGCCACTCGGAAGCAAGGTTAGGCTAAGCAAACATTTCACTGGCCCCGCGGACTCGGAGCCAGGATTCCGGCCGGGAGGCCCCTAGTCAGCGGCCACGATCCGCTCGACCGCGGCGGCGATCAATTGCTCCCGCTCCGCTTCGGAGAAGACGTCCGGCAACGTCAACTGTTCGACGATCAGCCAGTTCAACGCGAGAATCAGCAGTTTGACCGCCGTGGCGTCACCAGGCAGCCCGGACGCTTCGTGGTGCGCGACGTTCGCCTCGACATCAGCCCGGACGCGCTCCGTCAGCACCCGGCGCAACTCCGGCCGTCGAGTGGCTTCGAGCCGCAGTTCCAGCAACGCGAGATACCCGGGGCGGAACGCGGCGATCCGGCTGACCAGTTCCCGCATCAACTGGGCATACGACTCCCGGTCCGCGCGCCCGGGCGGGATCGAGTCGTCGTCCGGCTGCAGCCGTTCGTACACCCGAGCCCCGGCCTGCGTGAAAAGCTCGTCCCGATTGGCGAAGTAGTTCGACGCGGTCCCCGCGGGAACGCCGGCCTCCCCGTCGACCGCCCGGAACGTCAGCCCGCGCGCCCCCTCCCGCGCCAGCACCTCGATCGCCGCGTCGACGAGAGCGGCCCGTCGCTGGTCGTTCCTCCGCACCATTTGACACCACTCCAGTTGTAGTTGTACGGTTCAAACCACTTCAACCATAGTACTACAGATGGAGTTACCAGATGCGAAAGCTCGTGTACTACATCGCGGTCACCCTCGACGGCCGCATCGCCGGACCCGGAGGCGAATTCGACTTCTTCCCGCAAGGCGATGTACAGCAGACCGCCGCCTACATGGGGTTCATGACCACGCTGTACCCGGAAACCGTCCCGACCGCCTTCCGCGCCGGCGCCGGAGTCGAGGACGTCCCGAACCGCCGGTTCGACACCGTCCTGATGGGCCGCGCGACGCACCAGCTCGACCCGGCCGTCCCGAGCCCCTACGCACACCTGCGGCAATACGTCGTGTCGAGCACCCTGAAACCGGACGTCGACCCAGCCGTGACTGTGGTTCCCGGCGATCCGGTCGGCCTGGTGAGAGACCTGAAGAAGGAGGAAACCGGAAAGGACATCTGGCTGTGCGGCGGCGGCAAGCTGGCCGGGGCGCTGCTGCCGGAGATCGACGAGATCGTGCTGAAGAGCTACCCCGTGGTGGCCGGTGCGGGCATCCCGATGGTGGACGGCGGGTTCGACCCGACGGTGTTTTCCGTGGCCGAACGGACAGCCTTCCCGAACGGGGTCACGGCTACCCGGCTGGTGCGGAGCTAGGGGCGCGAAAGCCGCGTTGAGTGCCCGCATAGCACCCAACGCGACGAACGGTGACGGCCCGGTTTCCGTTGCGCGGCAACGATTACTCAGTTGAGCTGATCCGGGTCAGGACCGGTGCGCAGGCCGCGGTCGGCGGCGGCGATCGCGGCGAGGTCGCCGTCGGTCAGCTCGAAGTCGAAGACGTCGAGGTTCTGCCGGATCCGGGCGGGCGTCACCGATTTCGGGATCACGATGTTGCCCAGCTGCAGATGCCAGCGCAGCACCACCTGTGCCGCGGATTTCCCGGTGCGCTCGGCGATTTCGGTGATCGCCGGGTCGGTCAGGACCGCGCCCTGGGCGAGCGGGCTCCACGCCTCGGTCGCGATGCCGTGCTCGGCGTGGAAGGCGCGCAGCCCGGCCTGCTGGAGGCCGGGGTGCAATTCGATCTGGTTGACCGCGGGCACCAGGTCGCTGTTGTCGAGCAGGCGGCGCAGGTGCGCGGGCTGGAAGTTGGACACGCCGACGGCGCGGATCCGGCCGTCCTTGGCGAGGTGTTCGAGGGCGCGCCAGGTGTCGAGGTAGCGGTCGCGGGCGGGGGTCGGCCAGTGGATCAGGTACAGGTCGGCGTAGTCGAGACCGAGTTTGGCGAGGCTGGCGTCGAAAGCGCGCAGGGTGGAGTCGTAGCCCTGGTCGTCGTTCCACAGTTTGGTGGTGACGAAGAGGTCTTCGCGCGAGATCCCGGACTCGGCGATGGCGCGGCCGACGCCTGCTTCGTTGCCGTAGATCGCGGCGGTGTCGATGCTGCGGTAACCGGCTTCGAGAGCGCTGGTCACCGCGGCGGCGGTCTGGTCGTCCGGGACCTGGAAGACGCCGAAGCCGAGCTGCGGGATTTCGACGCCGTTGTTGAGACGTACCTTCATCGGAATTGCCTTTCTCAGTGCTGGACAAGGGGTTCGGCCACCGCGGCGCGCGGACGGCGCTCGAGAGCGGCCGACCAGATCGCGAGGCCGAGCGCGGAAGCGGCGAGCGCGGCCCCGACCCAGTTCGGCGCGGTGTAGCCGAATCCGGCGGAAATCACGATGCCGCCGAGCCACGCGGACAGCGCGTTGCCGAGGTTGAACGCGCCGATGTTGACGACGGAGGCGAGCGTCGGCGCCCCGTGCGCCTGGTCGAGAACGCGCTTCTGCAGCGGCGGCACGGTGGCGAACCCGAGCGCGCCGATCAGCAGAATCGTTGCCGCGGCGAGGATTTTGCTGTGCGCGGTGACGGTGAACAGCGCCAGGACGATCGCAAGACCGCTGAGGCTGATGTACAGCAACGGCATGAGCTTGCGGTCGGCGAACCGGCCGCCGGTCAGGTTGCCGAGGAACATGCCGATGCCGAACAGCACCATCAGCCAGGTCACCGCGCCTGCCGGATACCCGGCGACCTCGGTCACCATCGGGGCGATGTAGGTGATCGCGGCGAAGACGCCGCCGAAGCCGAGAACCGTCATCGCCATCGCGAGGACCACCTGGATGTTCCGGAACGCGGCCAGCTCCTTGCGCAGCCGCGCCCCTTCCGGCCGGGGCAGGTCCGGCACCAGCTTCGCGACCCCGGCCAGCCCGACGACGCCAAGCGCCGCGACGATCCCGAAAGTGACCCGCCAGCCGGCCGCCTGCCCGACGAACGTGCCGAGCGGCACGCCGACGATGTTGGCGACAGTGAGCCCGGTGAACATGAGCGCGATCGCGCCCGCCCGCTTGTCCGGTGCGACCAGCTCCGCCGCGACGACCGAGCCGATCCCGAAGAACGCCCCGTGCGCGAGCGCCGCGACAATCCGCCCGGCGAGCATGACCCCGAACACCGGCGCGACCGCCGACAGCAGGTTCCCGGCGATGAACAGGCCCATCAGCAGCATGAGCATGGTTTTGCGGTTGATCTTCGTGCCGAGCATCGTCATCACCGGGGCACCGGCGACGACCCCGAGCGCATACCCGGTCACGAGGAAGCCCGCGGACGGGATGGACACCCCGAAGGCGGCGGCGATCTCGGGGAGCAGGCCCATGACCACGAACTCGGTCGTGCCGATTCCGAAGGCCCCGATGGCCAGCGCTACCAGTGCTAATGGCATGAGCCCGCGCCTCCTTGGTCTGCGTGTTGGTGCCGCTTGTCGGCTTCAGCAATAGTTGCATACGCGTCTTGTTGTTGGCGCTTGTTGTTGATGAGGGTCACAGTTGGGGCGGGTTGGGGCCGAGCTGGGGCGGGATGGTGCGCCGCGAACCCAGGCCGGGATGGACCGGGCGGGCCGGGGCGGACCAAGCCGGGCCGGAGCAAGGCAAGGCAGGCAGCAAGACCAGGCCAGACTTGAACGGGGCGGGTCAGCCCGGGACAGGGCGCGGCGGGCTGGGCACGGCGGGGCGAGCCGAGTGGGGCGCGGCGGGCGGGCCGGGCGGGGCAAAGCCGGAGCAGGTCAGGCCGGACCGGGGCAGGTCAGCAAGCCAGGCGGGCCAGGGCAGGGCGGGGCAGGCCGGGGACGGCCCCGACCGGCAGAGGAAACCTCGGCAGCGATCCACGCACGGGCGGTATCCGCGGGGTTTGTCGACTGCTCGCAGACAGCAAGTCGACGGCATGCAATCGACCGGCATACCTGCGGCAAGTCGACCAGCGGACGGGATCCCGGCGACTGCTTCCAGGACACCGCCCGGCGGGAGCCATCGGGCCGAGCCGACAGGTGGTGCCAATGAACGAGAGCAGCAGCCGAAGTCAATGAGCAGAGGCCAGCCAGTCGGGTGCCGAGCACACCTCGACGCTCTCGGCACCACGCCAGCGATATCAATCAGCGCGCGGAGTCCGTCTACTGTGGACGCATCTCGGCCCGCGCACCACAGGCAACCGGCGTTCCATCCGGATGGAACAGACCAATCCCGCGGGACTCAGTCCGCCAGATGGTCGAGCGCTTGCTTGAGCTGCGGAACCCACCCTTCATGCTCCGGCTTCATCAACACCGACCGGAGAATCGTGACCGTCTCGGCATCGCGTTCGACCTCCGGGTGCAGCGCGGCGAAAGCATCCCCATCAACCCGCAAAGTCGACAGATACAGCGGATTCTCCTTGTCCGCCATACCCTTCTGAAGGATGACATTGGCAGCTTCGGTGATCTCGCTCATCCGGGCCCGCCGGGGCCAGTACGTGACAATGTCCAAAGCAGGCTCAAGATGCAACGAGAACCGGTCAGATTCCTTGAGCATCCCGGCAAAATCGTTCGCCGCCCTCCGGCAAGCAGCCAGCAGCCTTCCCAACCCCCGGTCTCGCTCCAGCGGAAATGCCTGCAAGGTAAGCCAAAGCGCACCAGCAGCGGCACCCGCGCGGGAGCATTCCAGAGAGATCTCACCGAGGTGCAACTCGTCGGAAGTGAAGTAAGTATAGGGAGAATCGTGTTTATAGAACCGGCCGACCGCCGGATCGGCGAACAGCACTGCACCGCAGCCGTACGGTTGAAGCCCGTGCTTGTGCGGGTCAACGACGACGGAATCGCACGAGCCGATCGCCCGATACGCCTCGTATTCGTCAAGCAGGGTGTAGAACCCGCCGTACGCGCCGTCGACATGCAGGCGGACGCCGTAACGTTCCTTCAGCGCAAGGGCTTGCTGGATGTCGTCGACCGCTCCCAGCCCAGTAGTTCCAGGAGTCAGGACTACCGTGCCAACCCCGCCCCCGCGGACTTCAGCTTCGACAGCTGACATATCAACGCGTCCGTCTGGAAGTGCCTGCACCGCACGGGATTCCACGCCGAGGACCTGGCACATGCGTCCGTGCGTGTAGTGCGCGTCCCGCGAATGGACGACCGCCTTGCCCGGGGCCAGTTCGCGGGCGACCCACAGGGCTTCGAGGTTCGCGATCGTCCCGCTGGAGGTGAGGTGGCCGAGCGACGGTTCGGCGAACCCGAACATCCGCGCCAGATCCGCGATGACCTCGACCTCCATCGGCGAGGTGGCCTGCGAGGCGTCGAGCGCGTGGTTGTTCGGGTTGACCACCATCGCGGCGAGATAGGCCGCGACCGCGACCGGATGCGGCGGTTTGAGCATCTGGCCTGCGTAGCGAGGATGGAAGAAAGGGAAGGACGCGTCCATCCGGGCGGCGTAGGAGTCGAGCAGCGCGGGAAGGTCGACGTCCGGCTGGCTGGCCGGGGACGGGGTGAAGGGACCCCATTTCCGTTCCCAGGCCTCGACTCCACGGAGAGCCTGGTCGATCAGTTCGCGCCGGTCCATGCGTCACCTCGTCGGTCGCTTGTGGCTGCCTCGTGCGCACCCTACCGACCAGCGGGCAATGGATTGGGCTTCTCGCGCTGGCGATCTAAGGTGTGACGACGTTTCGTTCGCGCGGTGAGGAGCTTTCCGATGACTGACGGCCCGGCGTCCGAATCCACTCCGCAGGGAGCGCCGATGCCCGGTCCTGCGCAGCAATCAGCACCGTGGGCACCGGGCGCAGCGCAGCCAGGACCGGCGACCGGACAACCGCCGCACTGGCCGCAACAGCCGAACGTCCAGCAGTACCCGGGCTACTCGCCCTATCCCCAGCCGTGGGCCGCGCCTGCTCCGGCGAACGGCGTCTGGCTGGGAGTGGCGGCGCTGGTCCTGGGCGTCCTCGGCTGTGTGGTCCCGCTGCTGCCGATCGACCTGAGTGGCATCCGCGCGTACCTCGCGCTCCCCTTCGGGGTCGCCGGGCTGACCTTCGGACTCGTCGGCGTCATCGGGCGGCGGACGGGAAAGCCGGTGTCGGTGGTCGGCATCGCGGTGTCGGCGATCGCGCTGGTGCTCGGCGTGATCATGCTCGCCAATCAAGTCGCGGGATGACCGCCGGCGTTCTGCCCTGAGCGGAACCGCTGTCCCTCCGGGCCCGGCGGATGCCAGGCTGGGCCTATGGCGGACATCCTTCCTTTCCACCAGCGCCGCGCCCCCGCCCGGGACGACGAGGCGGAACCGCTGTGGCGCGAGGTCCTCGGCCGCAGCCTCCGCGCCGCCCGGGAAGAACAGGGCGAGCGGCTCGTCGACGTCGCCGAGCGGGCCGGGATCTCGCCGCAGTACCTGTCCGAGATCGAGCGCGGCCGGAAGGAACCGTCGAGCGAGATGATCGCCGCGGTGACGGGTGCGCTCGGGGTGAACCTGACGGGTCTGCTGAGCGGGATCCTCGGCGACATCCGGCAGATCAGCGTGGTGGGACCGCGGCCGGCTCGCCGTCCGGCCGGGCCCGTGCTGATGGCTGCCTGAACCAGGCACGCCGCAGGCCGGAACCCCAGGCCGGCCTGCGAGCGCCGCCTCACGGACGAGCCGCGATCACCTGGTCGGCCAGCCCGTACTCCACCGCCCCGGCCGCGTCGAACACCCGGTCCCGGTCGGTGTCGTGCCGCAGTTCCGCCACGTCGTGCCCGGTGTGTTTCGAGACGATCTCCTCCAGCTGCGTCCGCACCCGGATCACCTCGTCCGCCTGCAGGATCAGGTCCGGGATCGTCCCCCGCCCCTGCGCGGCGGGCTGGTGCAGCACCACCCGCGCGTGCGGCAGCACCGACCTCCGGCCGGCCGCGCCAGCGGCGAGCAGGACCGCACCAGTCGCCACGGCCTGGCCGACGCAGGTCGTCGCCACCGGGGCCTTGATGAAGCGCATCGTGTCGTACAGCGCCAGCATCGCGGCCGGGTCGCCGCCCTCGGAATTGATGTACAGGTTGATTTCCTGCTCCGGGTTGTCCGACTCCAGGAACAGCAGCTGCGCGATCAGCGCGTTCGCGACGCCCGAGTCGATCGCCGTGCCCAGGTACACGATCCGTTCGGACAGCAGATGCGAGTAGACGTCCATGATCCGCTCGCCGCCGGGACTGCGGGTCACGACGTTCGGGATGGTGTAGGTGCTCATGCGCGTACCCCCAGGCCCATCGCGTGCGTGCGCACCGGCACGACCTGCTCCAGGCGGTCGACGATCTGGTCGATGAAGCCGTAGTCCTTCGCCTCCGGCGCGGTGTACCACCGGTCGTGCAGCGAATCGGCGAAAATGCGGTCGAAGGGCTGTCCGGTGTCCTGCGCGGTGAGCCCCAGGACGGTGTCGCGGGTGTAGCGCAGGTCGTCGGCCTGTACCTCGACCTCCACGGCCGAGCCGCCGATTCCCGCGGATCCTTGGTGCATCAGGATTCGCGCGTGCGGCAAGGCGAATCGTTTCCCGGGAGTGCCCGCGGACAGCAGGAACTGCCCGGCGCTGCACGCCAGCCCGAGAGCGAGCGTCGACACGTCGCACGGCACCAGCCGCATCACGTCGCGGATCGCGAGCATCGACGGGACCGAACCGCCGGGCGAGTGGATCCACAGCGCGATGTCCTTGACCGGGTCTTCGCCGGCGAGGGACAGCATCTGGGTCGCGAGGACCGTCCCGTTGTCGTCGTCGAGAACGCCGTCCAGTACGAGGACCCGCTGGCTCAGGAACCGTTCCCGAAGCCGCTGGTCGAACATCGGCGGAGTCGATTCGTTGGTCATGCCCCGACTGTGCCGTCGCGGACCCCGCCGCGTCCTCCTTCTCTGCTCCCGGCAGATCTGCTGTGAGCAGCGCGGAAACTCAGCCGGTCTTGCGGACCAGATTCGTATACCCCGCCAACGCCAACGTCGCCAACCCCCACACCGCCACCTGCACCCCCCAAATCGCCGCCGTGAACACCTGCCCCGGCACACTGGCCGTATCCAGATCACACCGGCTCCGCAAACCAGTCGGCGCGATCGGCAGCCCACGATCAAGCCCCAGCCCGATCAACTCCACCGGCGAACACGCAGCGCCATTCGCCACCCGCTCCGCCGCGTGATGCCCAGGCCGGGTTTCCGTTGCCCCAGCCCACAAACCGAGCACGCCCGCGGCGACGAGTGCGAGCAGCAACGCCGCCGCGGTGCGCCGCGCGCGGTAGCCGTATCCGGCCAGTGCGCCCCAGATCCAGTGGAACAGCCGCGACATTCGCCCGCCGAGGGCTTCCGGCGAGCGGCGGCGCAGGTCGTCCTGCTGCGCGATCAGGATGGCGCGCGCGTTGCCGTCGTGGCCCGCGGTCCGTTCGACCGCCGCCAGCTTTTGGTAGCCGGTGGCGTCGTAGTACTCGGTGTGGCAGCGGAGCAGATGCAGCCACCGCCGCCAGCCGAAAGCCGGATCGATTGCGGCGTAAGTGAATCCGTCCAGCCACGCCAGTTCGGAATGACGGCATTCGGAACCCGTGCTGCCGTCGGGGCACACGAGATCGCTTCGCATGAAGACCGTGGTGGCTTTCGCGTCGGAGAGGCCGAGCAGCCGATGCTCAGGCGAGGTGACGCGTGTGGTCGCGGAGAATTCGAGCTGGCCGCCGATCTGCGCGCCCTGCAACCGCACCGCGCCGAGTTCGCCGCTGCCGTTCAGTTCCGAATCCCGGATCAGCATGCTGCGGCCGACCGTCAGGGTGTCCGCCTCGATGGCCGGTCCGGTGTCGTTGGAGACCTGGATGCTTTGACACTCCAGCGGGCCGCCGATGCGCGCGCCATTGAGGTGGATCGCGCCGTCGGCCGACGAGCCGGTGATCCGGGTTCCCTGGTGCAGGTACAGGCCGCTGCCGAGCTCCGCGGAACTCGCTTCCAGCGCGAGCCCGTTCGGATTCGAGATCTCCGCTTCCCGGCACAGCAGGCTCCCGCTGATGCGCGCGCCGATCAGCCGGATCGCTCCCTCCGAGCCCGACCCGGTGATCTGCACGCCGTCGGACAGGTGCAGGTCGCCCTCGATCCGCACGCGCGACGCTTGAAGGCCGGGCATGCGCCCGCCGATCAGGTACAGATGCGGCAGCGTCGCCTGGCGCGCGAGCACCGGATGGTCGAAGACGCAGGTCATCAGCATCAGCCCGGCGGTCGCGGTGGCGCCGTCGAGATTCAGTTCGCCGGTGACGCGGACGCGAACCAGGACTACCCCGCGCGGGTCGAGGTCGCCGTGCCTGCCGAGCAGCAGATCGCGCAGCACCTCGGCGCGCACGAGATGGTCCGGGTTTTCGGTTTCGGCGAGATCGTTAACGTCGATCTGCTCGCCGCCGAACAGCGTGCCTTCCCTCGCCGCGTTGACCACAAGACGTTCGAAGTCGCTGAGATCGGTCACCCGGGGCGCAGTCACGCCCGAGATCATGCCTGGTCCGGCGCTCAGCCGCGACGAGGCACGCGCGCGAGCTGGTCGGCGAGGTCCGCGAGTCCGTCTGCCTGCAGGTCGAAGCGATCAGCGGGACCCGGCGGGTCACCGACCGGACGGCCTACGTACGCGGTCCGGAACCCGGCTGCCTGCGCGCCGCGAAGGTCCCAAGCGTGCGCCGCGACCATCAGCAGCCGTTCCGGTGCGCGGCCCGCGACGTCGATGGCGAGCCGGTAGACGTCCGGAGCTGGCTTGTAGGTGCGGGCGTTCTCGGCGGAAAGCACGGTGTGCCAGCGCAGTCCGGCGTGCGCGCACAGGTCGAACAGCGACGTCCGGCTCGCGTTGGACAGTCCGATCAGCGGGAAACGCTCGGCAAGGCGGGCGAGCCCGGCGACAGTGTCCGGCCACGGCGGCAGTTGCCTTGCCGCGAGCGCCAAATCGGCCGCGTCGCCAGCGCCGACCGCGTCGGCGACGGCTTGCGCGGCTTCCCGGTCGATGACGTCGCTCGCGGCGTACGGCCGTTCCCCGGCGACAATGCGAGCCTGCTCCCGCTCAACATGCTTCTGCCACACCGAAAGCAGCTGTCCAACTTCCGGCTCGGCGAGCGACGGCGCGAATTTCCGGATCCCCGCGCGGATTCCGGCCGGTTCGTCGACAAGGGTGCCGAGCACGTCGAACACGAGCACATCGATGTCCATGATCGCAACCTAGCCGGACGCCCGCTCCCGGGGCAACGTCCGCAACGCCTCGCGCAGCCAACGTCCGTATTCCGCCGCGGACCAGCCGTGGACCCGGCGCAGATGCACCATCGTGTCCGCACACAGCAACGCATCCATGGTGCACGCGAGCTGCACGACGTCCACAGTGGACTCAAGCAGGCCGTCGTCCGCCGCGCGGGACCAGAATTCCTTGCACAGTCGCGCCGTTTCCCGCCGCCCCGATTGGGCTGCCTCGGCGATTTCCGGCTCCGCCCCCTCGGCTTGCGCCGCCACCTCAAGCAAGGCTCCCGCGCGATCCGCGATTCCTACCGTGACGTCAGCGAGTGCGTTCAGCCGTTCGGCCAAGGTTCCAGCGGTCATCGCGTCCTGCGCCCGCGGCCTGTGCGCGACATCGACCGGCTCCGCGTCCCCCACGAGCGCTTCGTCGATGACCCGCCGGAACAACGCGGCTTTGGTGCCGAAGCGGACGTACACAGTCCTCGGCGCGACCCCGGCTCGGCGCGCGACCTGCGTGAGCGCGGTGGCCGCGTAGCCGTGTTCCAGGAACAGCTCCCGCGCCGCAGCGACGACGAGCGCCTCGGTCCGCGCGATCCGTGCGGCCCCGAACTCGGCCCGAGCATCAGCCTTGACCTGGTCGTTCATCAGATGCATCATAACTGCATTGCAGTCTTACTGCATCAGTGGAGGTCAACGATGATTCCCACCCTCGACGGAGTGCATCATCTGAAGCTGCCGGTGGCCGATCTGGACCGGTCGTCGGCCTGGTACGCCGACCGGCTCGGCTACGCGGTCGCCCTCGAATTCCGGCAGCACGGCCGCCGGACCGGCGTCACGATGACGCATCCGCGCGGTGGTCCGGACCTCGGCCTCGTGCTCAACCCCGAGTTAGCGCGCTCTGCGGCCGGGTTCGACTACTTCTCCATCGGCGTCCCGGACCGGGCCAGCATCACCGAACTCGCCGACGACCTCACGCGCCGCGGCGAACAGCACGCCGGCGTCCATTTCGCGACTCTCGGCTGGATCCTGCCCGGACTGCACGACCCGGACGGCCACGAAGTCCGCTTCTACACCACCGAATCCCACACCACGCTCGACCCGGCAGCACCGCTCGTGGTCAACGACGCGATCGCGTCCTCCCAAGCTGCCGAAAAAGCCTGGCTGAGCCAGCATTAGTCCACTGTGGAGGCTTTCCGCAGCGCGAAGAACGCCGCCACCACCACCGCGAGCCCGATCACGTACGCGAGCACCAGCAACCCGACGCGCCCGCTGAAATTGCCACCGACCGGCGGAAGCACGACAGAAAACACCGCGACGAGAGTGATCATCACCGACCGCAAACGTCCGGCGGGCAACGACGCGGCCAGCGGGACCACGGCCCACAGCAGGTACCACGGCTGCACGACGGGCCCGAAAATCACGACCACGCTCAACATCAGCCCGAGCGAGCGGACCGCGTCGATCCGGCCGGTCCACTGACGCTGCAGCACGACGACGATCCCGGCCGCGGTGAGCACGTAGCCGATGATCTTCCCGACGCCGATCATCGTCTGCGTGATGTGCGCGCCGAACAGCGAACCGACGCCGCCGACGAGGAAGCCGAACCAGTTCGTGGGCGCCATCCAGCTGTTGACCTCCCCCGAGGTCGTCAGCGCCGAGACCCAGCTGAAGCCGATCCCCGTCGCCAGCGAAACCGCCGCGGACACCGCCACGAAAACGACGACCATCGCGGCCCCAGCGAGCAGGAACTCGCCGATCCGCCCGCGGCGACGGGCGATGGCCGTCCCGACCGCGGCCAATGCGACCAGCGCGGGCACCTTCACCTCCGCGCCGAACGCGATGAGCAGCACCCCGCAGGCGAGCGGCCACCAGCGGATCCGGTCGCCCACCGCTTCCAGCGCGACCGCCGCGCCCGCGACCATCAGGCCGACCATCAGGGAATCGTTGTGCATCCCGGCGACCACGTGCCACAGCACGAGCGGGTTCAGCACACCCAGCCATAGCGCGACCCGCGGCGACACTCCCGCCGCGGCCGCCAGTCGCGGAACCGCCCACGCGATCAGCACAAGCCCGGCCACCTCGATCAGCCGGTGCAGCGCGACACCGACGATCGGATTCCCGCCGGACACCTGCGCGATGATCCTCTCGACCGCGCCGAACAACGGCCCGTACGGCGAAGGCGTCTCTCGCCAGTAAACGCTGACCCGGCCGACGATGTCCGACGCCGTCCCCAGCGCCTGCTGCGGCCCGACGACGTTGAGGTCGAACCCGTGCGCGGCGACCGCGCCCTGCGCGAGATAGCTGAAGACGTCCCCGCTGAACAACGGCGGCACGACGAGCAACGGCCCGCACCACAACGCGAGCGTCCACTTCAGCCAGCGCGCGCCGGGGGCGTCCGAGGCGAGGACGCGTCCGCCGAGCAGCGCCCACGCGAGCACCACCAGCCCGACCCCGGCGATCCCGCCCGCGAACGGCAGGACTCCGGACATCCCGGCGGCCCCGGCGTACACCGAGGCGGCCAGCAGCAGCACCCCGCCGAAGCCGGTCCAGCGAAGACTTGCCGCGGACGCGAAACCGAAGAACCGCACGGGCCGCGAGAGCGTGACCGGCTGACTACTCATCGAAGACCTGCACACGACATGCGGAGATCGTAGTAGCCGCCGACTCCGCCGAGCCCCGCGCCACCGCCACCGGTCCGTGAGGGGAACCCTGAGGGAATCTGATTCCCTCAGGGTTCCCCTCACGGACTACAGCCGGGGTGGAGTCCACAAAGGACGCGACGCCGGGTCAGTTCTGGTCGCGCTCGATCACACCGCAGGCGAACCGGGAACCAGCGTCGCCGGTCGCCTTGGTTTTCTCGTCCGGCACCGGCGCGTTGGGGTCGTTGCGAACGCTGTAGCGGTCGGCCGGGATGTTCGCGAAATTGTCGGACTTAGCATGCACGATCAGCGAGGTCCCGTTAGGACCGAACAGCTGGTCCAAGGTGAAGGTGTCCAGCACGAACTTCGTGTACCCGCGGCCGTTGGACTGCACGAGCACCGAGGGCAGCTGCCCGATCGGCAGTCCGGTGTGGTGGTCCATCGGCATCAGATGTCCGCCTGCCGCGGTGAACGGGTTTTTCGGGTCGCCGACAGTGCAGTTTCCCTTTTCGTGGACGTGCATGCCGTGGAAACCGGGCGTGAACTGACTCGTCAGGTACACCTCGACCCACACGTTGTGCGACCGGCTGTCGGCGGTGAACCACGCTGAGCCGACCTTGTTGCCCTTAGCGTCCTTAAGCGTGGCGGAGGCGGAGTCGCCGTCGCGGTAAGCCGCACCGGCCGGCTGCCGGGCGGTGTCCGGCAACTGCTGGCCGACGTAGCTGCTGGCCGCTGGCGCTACGCCAATGACCAGTGCGCAGGCACCCAACGCGCCTGCCACCAACTTCTTTCTGCGCACGGTATCTCCCTGAGGGCACTGGTGATCTATGACTGGTCCAGAATCGGGCCTCGCCTTCCCCGTGGCCAGGGGCCAGATGGAACTAAAAGGGTCCTGCGCGCGGCGGAACGTCCACCTTTCGCGACAGCGAAGTCAGGACGCGTATTCGGCGACCAGCTGTTTTACCGTCGCATACACCGGTTTCGGGGAATAGTCGTCCCGCAGCAGCCCGAACCGATTCTCCCGCGGACCGCTCGACAACCCGTCCCGCAGCCCGAAAATCTCATAGGTGTCCAACCCGACCTCGTCGGCCAGCCCGAACACTGTGCGTGCGACGGATTCCATCACCAGCACCTGTTGTTCCTCCGAATTCTCCGGTCCGGTCGGCCAGCCCGTTTCGGTAATGTGGATCGGCACGCTGTCCGGAATTCCGATCTCGGCCGCGGATTCGCGAAACGACCGCACGACGTAGGTCACCGCATCCGCCAGATCGCCGAAGGGCACCGGACGGAAGACGTCCGGAAAGAAGTCCAAGCCGAGGAAGTCGACCCCGGCCAGCACCTCCGGATCCACTGCCGAGCGCACCGCGGCCCAGAACGGATCGCCGGGCAGCGCGACCGCGGCGTTGAACCCGATCGCCACGTCGACCCCCAGCCGCGTCCGCTCGTCCAGTGCCGCGGCCAATCCGGCGGCGAGTGCGTCGTAACAGCCGGGACTGCCGCCGTCGAGCGGCGCGGCCACGTTGACCTCCTCGCAGACCTGCAGTTTCCCTCCGCCCAGCTCGGCCACCTCGCGAACCGCGGCACGCACCGCGTCCGCGAACCCGTCCGGATCCGCCTCCGGACTGCTGTAGCCGAGCACGTAGTCGACCACTCGCCCGTCGCCGAGGTACGGCACCGGGTCCGGCGGCGTCGGCTGGTGCGGGCCCCGGTAGCCGCGATAGCACCGCACGTAGAACCGTTCCGTGCCCTTCGCGAAGTCCCGCAACGCTTCCGCGGTCCGCTCGACGTCTTCCGGCGGCGCGTCCACGAAGGTTTCCAGCCGCACCAGATCCGTGCTGACCACGCCGGGCCACACGCCAAAGGTGATCATGACCATCCCTCTCCAGTAGTCGTATACGAGCAATGTACTCGTATACGACTAGCGTGCGCTACCCTGGTCCGGTGCCGACGAACGCTCTCGACAACCCGCTCGTGCTGCCGATGCTCGGCCTGCTCGTGGAAACCCCGCGCCACCAGTACGCGCTCCTGCGCGAACTCCGCACGCGCTACCCGTTCCTGAACCCGAAGACGTCGACCGTGTACACGCTGGTCGGCACGCTGACCCGGCACGGGCTCGTCGCGCCGGACGGCGAGGGCGACCCGCAGCCGGTGCGGCTGACCGAGGCGGGTCTCGCCGATTTCCGCGAACGCATCGAACGGCAGCTGCGCGACGCCGACCCCAACCTCGACTCCCGGTTCCTGATCGCGCTGGCCTACGTCGGCGCGCTGCCGCCGGCGCGCGCGGTGACCCTGCTGCGGGACCGGGCGGACCGGGTCCGCGGCCAGCACCGCGAGCTGTCCGCCACGCTCGGCCACGTCGATGTGCCGGAAATGCAGATGATCGAGGTGCATTTCCTGGTTTCCCGGCTCCAGCACGACGCCGCGTGGCTCGACCGCACCGCCGCCCGGATCGAAAGCGGAGACCTCGTCCCGCCCCGGTGATCACAGTTTTCATCGTGATTTCATCGCCGCCCCTTACCGTGCGCGAGTGCCTGGCGACAGCTGGCCGGGCAGAGGCGAAGGTGGGGGGGCATGACCGGCGAATCCGGATCAGTGATCGACGCCGCGTCGGCCGGGGTGGAGAACCTGGCGGACTCGGCACTCGCGGGACTCGACAAGGCGGGACCGGTCGGCGACCTGGTCCGGCCGGTGGTGTCCGCGCTGCGCAACGTGTGGGAGGGCTACTTCGGAGCCCCGGTCCCGCCCGGCAGCACCAACTGGAACGCCTACACGCACCAGCAGCTGTACCAGATGCTGTGGGAGAAGGCCGACGTCGGCGACGTCAGCACGGTCGCGGCGGAATGGCAGCGGCACGGCTCGGAAATGCGTTCGCACGCCGACTCGCTCAAAACGCAGCAGGGGACGCTGCACGAGAACTGGAGCGGAGAGGCCGCCGAACGCGCGTCCGGACGGCTGGGTTCGCTGGGCGAGCGCGCGTCCGGGATCGGCGATCGCGCCGGGACCGTCGGCGGCGCGGCCCAGAACGCGGGCGATTCGCTCGCCGTCGCGCGCAACACCATGCCGAAGCCGCCAGGCGACCCGACTGGGGGCGCAGTCGCCGCCGCGGCGGCCGGAGCGGGTGCGGGCGCGGTCATCGGCGGGATTCTCGGAGCGGGCGCGGGCGGCATCGGAGCCGGTCCGGGTGCGTTGATGGGCGCGGCGATCGGTGCCGTCGCGGGCGGCGGGGCCAGTCTGTTCGCGTCGAATGTCGCTGCGGCGGAACAGAAGGCCGAAGCGGTGCACGTGATGCAGCGCTACGAAGCCAGCCTGCACAAGAGTTCCCGCGCCATCAATCCGCCGCCCGCCGGGGCGACGACCGCGGATTCCTACGGCGCGGACGAATCGACCAGCGCGTCGAGCTACGTCGGCCCGCTCGGCGGTGCCGGTTCCGGAGTGGGCAGCGGCATGCCGTGGAGCGCGCTGACCACCGCCGCGCCGGTCGAATCGGGTCTGTCCGTCGGACTTCGCTCCGCGCTCGGCATGGAGGGCGCGATGCTCGCCCGCAACGCCGCGATGGCGGAGATGGCCGCCGCGCGCGCGGCCAGCGGCAACGGCATGATGCCCGGCCGCGGCGCGGGCGCCTCGCAGGAAGAGGAGGAAGAGCACAAGAACAAGATGCCGGTGCTCGACCAGCCGCTCCTGCACCCCGAAGACAAGACCATCAGCCCGGTGATCGGGCTGTGACGGACAAGCTGAACAGGAGTTTCCGATGACCGGGCACGAGGTCGCCCCGAACGCGTTGGACCGGCAGGTCGCCGCGCTCGGCAGGCTCGGCGAGCAGACCGGGGAGCTCGCCGGTTCGGCGGGACGGCTCGCCGACCGGCTCCCGCAACTCGGCACCGCGCCGCCCGCGTTGCACCTCGCCCAGCGGCTGCGCGAAGCCGCCGGGCACGCCGGGCTCACCGGAGAACTGGGTGCGGCCGGCACCGAGCTGACCGGATTCCACGAGGCGCTGCGGGCCGGCATCCGGCGTTATCAGGAACACGAATCCGGGGTGCGGGAAGCGTTCCAGCGGCTCGAACGGCAAGCCGAATGACCGCCGTGCTGCCCCGTACCGGCGACGAGACTGTCCACATCGGACTCGTGGAGGCCGACCTGCTGGCCGCGCACGCCGGGGCGAGCTGGCCGTTTCCGTTGCGGGTGCCGTCTTACGGCCGGATCGAGGGCGAACGCGAGATCCTGTTCGCCACCGCCGGGCAGGCGCTCAAGGCGCGCGGCCTCGCGGACGACTCCGGCCCGGACGGTCTCGCCGCGGAAGCCGTGACCGCGCTGCGGGAGCGCCGTGGCGTTGTCGATTTGGTGGTGGCGGACGCCGAGGGGGCGACCGCCGTCACCGCACTCGTCTACGGAACCTCGGCGCTGATCTGCCGTCAGCGGCTCGAGGCCGACACCCTGTCGGTGCGCCGGGTCGACGAAACCGCGCTGGCGGACGCGATGATCGCGGAAATCCCTCAGGTGGAGGCGGCCCGGACGATGCCGGTCACGCTGCCCGCGCACGCGGTCAAGGAGGCAGTCGAGGGGGCACTGCCGCTCACCGACGACGAGGACGACGTCTCCCGCGCCCACCGGCTGCGCGACCTCGTCCGCGACAGCGGCGGCGACCCGGCGGCGCTCGACAGTCTCGTCGGCCTGGTCGTCCCGCTGACCGGCAGCGGCCAGCTCGGCGTGACCCGCGACGGGCGCACCAGGGAAGGCCGCGAACTGTCCTGGCTGGACGGGCCGCGCGGCCGCGTCCGGGTCAACCCCGCGCGCGACGGCTGGCTCAGCGTGAACTCGCTGCGCCCGGCCGACCTGCGCTTCGCACTCGGCGAGATGGCCACCGCCGCGCGGCGGTGGCGATGACCGCACCGAAAACGACCGGAGGATCTTCCGTGCCGATCCAAGATTCGGCGGCCTGGCTCGCCGACTACCAGAAAAACCTGTCCCGGATGCGGGCGAACGCCGAGGCCGCGAGCGCGAGCCTCAGCCGCGTCGGCGGCCGGGCCGCTTCCCCGCGCGGCGAGGTCGAGGTCGAGGTGGGCCCGAGCGGCGCGCTGACCGGCCTGCGGCTGAGCCCCGCCGCCCGCGCGCTGGAAGCCGACGCGCTCGCCCGGCTCATCCTCGCCACCGTGCACGACGCGCACCGCCAAGCCGGCGCGCAGGTCGTGGACATCATGACCGACTATGTCGGCGACGGCCCAGCGCTCCAGCTCGTCCGCGAAAACCTGCCGGTCGAAGCGGCTCCCCCCGCTCCGCGCGAGGACGACTACTTCGCGAACCCGGGGATCATCTCGTGACCGCCGGCTTCGAGGTCGACCCCGCGCAACTGCGCCGGCACGCGGCCACCGTCGGCGATCTGGCCGACCGGCTCGGCAATGTCGCCCGCAGCGCCCCCTCCGGGCTCGGCGACCAGGCGCTCGGCGTCTTCGTGCAGTTCCTCACCGCCGGCCTGCAGTCGGCGGTCGCCAAGACCAACGACGCCGTCTCACACGCTTCGTCCACTGTGGACAAAGTGAGCGCGAACCTGACCCAGGCCGCGGAAAGCTACGAGCGCCGCGACCAGGGCAACGCGGCTTCGCTGCCCGGGAAGGACCTGCCGTGACCGACTCCGGCCAGCTGCTGGCAGACCTGAAAACGACCACGCAGGCGGTCGAAAACCACGACTGGGTGTCCGCGGGCCTCGGCGGCGCCACCACCGCGCTCGACCTGCTCGGCGCGACACAGGACCCGCTCGCCGCGCTGACGTCGGCCGGGTTCGGGATGATCACCGAACTGGTGCGGTTCCTGGAAGAGCCGCTGAAACAGTTGCAGGGCAACCCGGATTCGGTGTCGTCGCACTCGCAGGGCATGGAGGGCGGCGGCCAGCAGGTGTCGTCCGTCGCGGACGATTACCGGCAGTCCGCGGGCCCGGAAACGTCGGGGTGGAGCGGTTCTTCGGCGTCGAGCTACCGCGACAACAGCTCGCAGCACGCGGACTGCGTCGAGGCGGTCGGCCAGGCGGGCATCGCGATGGCCAAGGCGGCTACCGGCGCCGGGAAGGTTGTCGCGAAGGCACAGCAGGAAGTCGGCGGGCTGATTTCGGAGGCTGTCGGCCAGATCATCCAGCTGATGACCCAGGCTTTCGCCGCGGCGCAGGCGACGTTCGGCGCGAGCATCGCGGCGGCGATCCCGCAGGCGGTGGCGATCGCGACCCAGTACGGCGGGCAGATCGCGCAGAAGCTCGGGGTTTTGCTGTCGGATTCGGACAATCTGCTGCAGCTGATCACTTCGGTGACCCAGGGGCTGGAGGCCGCGACGCAGCTGATGACGAAGCTCAGTGAGGCTTCCAAGAGCAGCTCTGGCGAGGAGTCCGGTTCGACTGCTTCGCAGGCGTCGTCGCGTTATCCGTCGTCTTCGGATTCGCCGTACTCGACGGGGACGGACTCGCGGTACTCGGACTCGGATTCTTCGGACTCGTCGGATTCGCAGTACCCGGGGCAGCAGCGCCCGCGCACTCCGGTCAGCACCGTCCAGCAGAGCTAGCCCGCCGCGACGAGTTCGACCTCGAAGCCGTCGTCGTTCTCCAAGTACGCGGCATAGTGCTCCACGCCGCCCGCATGGGGATGTTTCTCCGGGAACATCAGCTGCCACCCGTGCCGGGCGGCGTCGGCGGCCAGCTGCTCGACCGTCGCGGCGTCCTTGACGTGAAAAGCCAAGTGATTCAAGCCCGGCCGGCAACGGTCGTGCCGGTCGGCGGTCAGCGCCGGGGACTGTTCGACCACGAGATACGTCGGCCCGAGCCGCCAGCTGCGTCCGGCCTCCCAGTCCTGGAACTGCTGATATCCCAGCTCTTCCAGCAGCCATCCGAGCGACGCGACCGCGCGGCCGAGGTCCGGCACCCACAACTCGACATGGTGCAGGGTCCCGTGTCCGCTCACGAGGGACCCCGATCCGAGCTGAGCACCACCCGCAGCTCCCGGTCCAGCTCCGCCCCCGGCTCCACGTCCAGATCCGTCCGCAGCCGTTCCCGCATCCGCCGATGCACCGCCAGCGCGTCCGCCCGGCGGCCGCCGCCGTGCAGTGCCCGCATCAGCAACACCGCCAGCGGTTCCCGGTGCGGATGCACGGCCAGCAACGCCGACAGCTCGTGCACCACCTCGTCGGTCCGCCCCAACTTCAGCTGCAGCACGGCCTTCTCCTGCACCAACGTCAGCCGCCGTTCGGTCAGGCGCACGCGCTCCCCCTCGACGAACGGGCCCGGCAACCCCGCCAACGGCTCGCCGTGGAACAGGGCCAGCGCACCGGCGTAAGCGTCGACCGCAGCCGCCGGATCGCCGCGGTGGGTGGCGGTCGCGGCTTCGGAAATCCGGTCGGTCAGCTCGGTGACGTCCAGCCGCGCCCGCTCCCCCGCGAAGCGGTATCCGCCGCGATCGCTGCCAATCACCGAGTCTTCCGTCCGCTCCCCCGCGCCACGCAGGCATTTCCGCAGCCGATGCACGTACACCGGCACCACCCGGCCACCGGTTCCGGGCGGTTCCAGCCCCCACACGCCGTCCAGCAGCTCCCCCGGGCTGACCGTCTCGCCGGGCCGCAGGACCAGCGCCGCCAGCAGCGCCTGTTGCCGCACCGGGCCCAGGTCCAGCAGGTTCGGCCCCCGCCACGCCTGCAACGGGCCGAGGACGCTGAACCGCAACGAGTCCGGACCAACCGGGGCGGGGGCCGAGCCGGGCGTGACCAGCCCGTGGTCGAAGGCGTAGACGATGGCCGCCGCCCGGTCGCGGAGGCGGAGTTTCGCGCACACCCGCTCGAAATGCGCCTCGACTGTGCTCGCGGAAACAGCCAGGGTTCCGGCGATCTCCGCGTCCGTCAGCCCGCGGGCCACCGCGGTGAGCACGTCCAGCTCGCGCGGCGTCAACAACCCGGACGGCATCACCGGACGGCCAGAAGCTGCCGCGCGGTAGGTCGTGAGCACGCGCCCGGTGACTGCCGGATCGAGCCACGCCTCGCCCATCGCGACGGCTCGCACCGCGCGGATCAAGTCCTCCGCGGGCGAATCCTTCAGCACATACCCGACCGCACCCGCGCGCAGCACCCCGGCGAGCAGTTCATCGTCGTCGAACGTAGTCAGCGCGAGGACCGGCGGACGCAAGCCGGCCGCACGCAACCGCCGCGTCGCCTCGATGCCGTCGACGCGCTTCATCCGCAGATCCATCACCACGACATCGACCCCGCCGGCGGCTTCGAGCGCGGCCGGGACCTCGTCGCCGTCCGCGCACTCCCCCGCGATCACGAACCCGTCGCGGCGGCGCAGGATCAACCGCAGCCCGGACCGCACCAGCTCCTGATCGTCGACGAGCAAGACCCGCGTTTCCCCGGAAGCAGCGATCACGACGCGGCCCCGCGCGCCAGCGGCACCGTCACGTCGACTACCCACTCGCCGCCCTCGGGTCCGGCAGTCAGCCGCGCGCCAAGCTGATCCGCGCGCGCCGCCATGCCCGCCAGCCCCGAGCCGCCCGAGTTGCGCGCGGCACCCGTATGTCCATTGCGGACAGTCAGATGCGCATCATCGGCACTGATCTCCAGCCGTACCAAAGCTTTCTCCGCCGGAGCATGTTTGACCACGTTCGCCAGCGACTCCTGGACGATCCGGTAGAGCCCGAGCCCCACCGTAGTGTCGACCGCGGTCACGTCGCCCTCCAGTTCGTAGTCCGCGACCAGCCCGGCCGCGCACGTCTCGGCCACCAGGTCCGCGATGTCGCCCGCACCGGGCAACGGCCGCGTTCCCGACGACTCCTGCGCGAGCAATCCAACCGTGCGCCGGATATCGGCCATCGCCGCCCGTCCGATCCGCTCCGCCTCGGTGAGCGCCGCCACGGCTTCGTCGATGTCGCGATCCGTGCGCAGCCCGTGCCGCGCGCCCGTGACGTGCAGCAATGTGATGCTCAGCGAATGCGCGACGACGTCGTGCACCTCGCGCGCGATCCGCTGCCGCTCGCCGAGCCGCGCCTGTTCGCGCACGGCTTCCTGCTTGCCGCGCTCGGCGTCCAGCGCGCGCACGTACCAGCGCAGCACGAACCCGGCGGCCATCCCGACCAGCACCGCGAGCATGTAGACGGGAAACCCGACCAGCCCGACGGTCCACGCGGCCGCCCCGAGCAGCGCGACCGCACCGCCGGTGGCGGCGAACGCGACCCGCGCCGACGCGATGGACCCCAGTTCGCCGGCGAGCACGACCAACGGCATCGGCGCGAAATCCGGCACCACTGGGCAGGTCAGCAGCAACCCGATCCCGGCGAGCATCCCGAGCGCCTTGAGCCACGACTGCGCGAGCCGTCCGGTGATCACCCACAGCAGCATCGACGAGGTGGCCAGCAGAAACCCCGCGATCGCCACCGGCAGCGCGGGCCCGACCCGCTGCCCCACCGCGACGACCAGCCCGACCACCGTGAAGGCGGTCGTTCCCAGCGGGACCCACCAGGGCAGCGTCAGGCCGGACCGGGCCAAGCCGTCGGCCAGGCGGCCCCGCAACCGGTCCCTCGCTGTTTCCCACACGGGGTCCAGCCTAGAAAACCGCAGCGGAAGCCGTCTCGGGAATCGGCGATAGCATGCCGCGTGCGCATAGCTCGGCTCCTCCTCGTGCTGGCACTGCTGCCCCTCACCGCGTGCGCGACCGGGAAGGACGCGGTCGGCCGGCCGGACACGTTCGAATTCGTCTCGCCGGGCGGGCAGACGACCATCCACTATCCCGTGCCGCAGCGCCGGAAGGCAGCGAACCTCAAGGGCCAGAGCCTCCGCGAACCCGGCAAGGACATCTCGCTGGCCGATTACTCCGGCAACGTCGTCCTGCTCAACCTGTGGGGCGCCTGGTGCGGGCCGTGCCGCGCCGAAGCGCGCACCCTTCAGGCCATCGCCGACTCCGGCCGGGGCCGCGGGATCCGGGTGCTCGGCCTCAATGTCCGCGACAACCCGAAGTACGCCGCCGACTTCGTCAAGGACCTCGGACTCGGCTACGAATCGATCTTCGACCCGTCCGGCCGCGTCGCCCTCCAGCTGCGCGGCCTTCCGCTGTCCGCGGTGCCGATCTCGCTGATCGTGGACAAGCAGCAGCGGGTCGCGGCGGTCTACCTCGGCGCGGTCCTGCGCACCGACGTCCAGCCCACCCTGGACAGCGTGCTCGCCGAGTGACCCCAGTCCGGCCAAGGTCCAGACCCCTTCGACCGGATACGCCTACCATGGGCGGATGACCGCGAGTGGCTACAACCGCCGGGAACGTCCCGCCAAGCCCGCGCTGAGCCGCGAAGGCATCGTCGCGGCCGCTCTCGACATCGTGCGCCGCGAAGGGGCCGAGCGCGTCACCATGCGGCGGCTCGCGAAGGAACTCGACACCGGTCCGGCCTCGCTCTACGTCTACGTCCGCGACACCGACGAACTCCACGCCGCGGTCCTCGACGAACTCCTCGGCGAGGTCCCCACCGCCAGCTCCGCCGACGGCGACTGGCGGAGTCGCTTGTGGACAGTCGTGTCCACCTACCGCGACGTCCTCTACGCCCACCCCGGGCTCGCCCGCGTCGCACTCGTGACGCCGTTGAACGGGCCGAACTACCTCGCCATTGTCGACACCGTGCTCGGCCTGCTCGCCGAAGCCGGGGTGCCGTCCGGCCCCGCCGCGTGGACGGTCGACCTGCTGCTGCTCGTCGCCACCGCCAGCGCGGTCGAGCACAGCACCCGCAAGGACCGCCCGGAAGCGGAACGGCAGCACGACAAGCTCGCCGAAACCGTCCGCGGCCTCACGCCGGAAACGCATCCGAACATCGTCGCGGCGAGCGAGAACCTGTTCTCCGGCAACGGAGACGCGCGTTCCCGATGGGCGATCGACACTCTCCTCAACGGCGCGCGGACCACCCCGCTGCCCGACTGAGTCCCCGCTGTCCGTGAGGGGAACCCTGAGGGAATCTGATTCCCTCAGGGTTCCCCTCACGGACGCACCTTCCCCAAGGTCCATAATGGACCGATACGCCGGAATAGCGACGTTAACGGGCACGATGTCCGCTTGATCGATTCGCCCCATTTCCGCGGTTGATGTGCTCCCTCCTTTCGTAGGTTCCCGGAAAATTTCCGTCGATCTACCTTTGCAGTGGTCGGATCCACCATCTCCCCACCCTTTCCGGTTTATTTCTGCATGCCCAAAGGAGTCCCAGGATGCAGATCAGAAAAACGTCCGCACTCGTTTCCCTGCTCGCCGCGGCCGGCCTGGCCGCGGCACTGGGCGCGACCCCTGCCACCGCGGCCGTCGCCCAGCACCCGGCGCACCTGAAGCACGGCCTCGGGCTCAACGTCGCCGGGCTTAAGGCCGCGAAGGCGACCAAGCACGCCCACGCGAACTCCGCGCTCCCGGTGCACCCGCGCACCACAGCCGAACTGCCGTCCAGCGGCGACCTCACCCAGTACGCCAACACCCCCGGCGACCAGGGCCAGGTCGGCTCGTGCGTCACCTGGGCGACCGGCTACACCGGCTACGGCGTGCTGATGCACGAGCAGGGCATCAGCGGCGGACCGATGGCCCCGATGTTCATTTACAGCCAGATCGCCAAGGGCAACGACCAGGGCACCTGGGCGAGCGTCGCGCTGCCGATGGAACAGAAGCAGGGCATCGACACCAAATCCGACTACTGGCAGGGCGATTTCGACTACACCACTCAGCCCGACCAGAACGAAAGGGCGAATGCGGCGCACTACAAGCTTTCCGGCTACACCGAATTGTCGACGAGCGGCGACGCGGCGAGGTCCGGCATCGAGAACGCCATTTCCCAGGGCGAACCGGTCGCGATCGGCTTCACCGTGCACCAGAGCTTCATGAACCTGGATTCCTCGACCGCGAGCGACTACTCGTACCTGCCCGGCGACTCGAACAGCGACCCGGTCGTCGGCGGCCACGAGGTGACCATCGTCGCCTACAACGAGCAGGGCGTGAAGATCGAGAACAGCTGGGGATCCGGCTGGGGCGACAGCGGTTTCGTGACCGTGCCGTGGTCGTTCTTCAACACCGGCGACGTCGACGAGGTCAACGCGATGGGCAAGCTCGTGCAGAGCTGACCCTCACCCGCCGAAAGCCGTGAAGGGCCCCTTGAGGGAATCTGATTCCCTCAAGGGGCCCTTCACGGACTCCAGGCGTTCAGGGGAGAACTCAGACCAGGTCGTACCGGTCGTTGTTCATGACCTTGTGCCACGCGGCGACGAAGTCGCGGACGAACTTCTCCTTGGCGTCGTCGCTGCCGTACACCTCGGCGACGGCGCGCAGTTCGGAGTTCGAACCGAACACCAGGTCGTTGCGGGTGCCGGTCCACTTGAGCTCGCCGGTGGCGAGATCGCGGCCCTCGAAGGACTCCGCGTTCGAGCCCTCGCCGTCGGCCGGCTTCCACTCCGTGCCCATGTCGAGCAGGTTGACGAAGAAGTCGTTCGTCAGCGTGCCCGGCCGGTCGGTGAACACGCCGTGCGCCGAGTTCTGGTAGTTCGCGCCCAGCACGCGCAGGCCGCCGACCAGAACGGTCATCTCCGGCGCGCTCAGGTTGAGCAGGTTCGCCTTGTCCACCAGCAGGTACTCCGACGGCAGCGGGTTGGCCTTGCCGCGGTAGTTGCGGAACCCGTCGGCCTTCGGCTCGAGCGGCGCGAACGAGTCCGCGTCGGTCTGCTCCTGCGAAGCGTCGGTGCGGCCCGGCGTGAACGGAACGGTGATGTCGACGCCGCCGTCCTTTGCCGCCTTCTCCACGCCCGCGACGCCGGCCAGCACGATCAGGTCGGCGAGCGAGATCTTCTTGCCGCCGGTCTGCGCGCTGTTGAACGCTTCCTGGATGCCCTCGAGCGTGCGCAGCACCTGCGCCAGCTCGTCGGGCTCGTTGACCTCCCAGCCGCGCTGCGGCTCGAGGCGGATGCGGGCGCCGTTCGCGCCGCCGCGCTTGTCGCTGTGCCGGTAGGTCGACGCCGACGCCCACGCGGTGGACACCAGCTGCGAGACCGAAAGACCCGACTCGAGGAGCTTCGCCTTCAGGTCCGCCACGTCCGCGTCGTCGACCAGCTCGTGGTCGACGGCCGGGATCGGGTCCTGCCAGATCAGCTCTTCCTGCGGCACCAGCGGGCCGAGGTAGCGCTGGATCGGGCCCATGTCGCGGTGGGTGAGCTTGTACCAGGCGCGGGCGAAGGCGTCCGCGAACTGGTCCGGGTTCTCGTAGAACCGGCGCGAAATGGGCTCGTAGATCGGGTCGAAGCGCAGCGCCAGGTCCGAGGTCAGCATGCTCGGCGCGCGGTTCAGCTCACCGGTTTCCGGGTCCGGCACGGTGCCCTGCGCGGCGTTGTTCTTCGGCTTCCACTGGTGCGCACCGGCGGGGCTCTTGGTCAGCTCCCACTCGTAGGTGAACAGGTTGTGGAAGAACCAGTTGCTCCACTGCGTCGGGGTCGGGGTCCAGGTGACCTCGAGCCCGCTGCCGATCTGGTCGCGGCCCTTGCCGCTGCCGAAGCTGTTCTTCCAGCCGAGGCCCATCTGCTCGATCGGGGCGGCCTCCGGCACCGGGCCGACGTTCGCGTTCGGGTCGCCCGCGCCGTGCGTCTTGCCGAAGGTGTGGCCGCCGGCGATGAGGGCGACGGTCTCCTCGTCGTTCATCGCCATCCGGGCGAACGTCTCGCGGATGTCGCGCGCCGAGGCGATCGGGTCCGGGTTGCCGTTCGGGCCTTCCGGGTTCACGTAGATGAGGCCCATCTGGACCGCGGCGAGCGGGTTGTCCAGCTGGCGGTCGCCTTGGTAGCGCTCGTCGCCGAGCCAGGTGCGCTCCGGGCCCCAGTAGATGTCCTCGTCCGGCTCCCACACGTCGGCGCGGCCGCCGGCGTAGCCGAAGGTCTTGAAGCCCATGGTCTCGAGCGCGCGGTTGCCCGCGAAGACCATCAGGTCGGCCCACGAGATCTTCTTGCCGTACTTCTTCTTGACCGGCCACAGCAGACGCCGCGCCTTGTCCAGGCCGACGTTGTCCGGCCAGCTGTTCAGCGGCGCGAACCGCTGCTGGCCGCCGCCCGCCCCGCCGCGGCCGTCGTCGATCCGGTAGGTGCCAGCGCTGTGCCAGGCCATCCGGATGAACAGCGGGCCGTAGTTGCCGAAGTCGGCGGGCCAGAACTCCTGCGGGGTGGTGAGCAGAGCGTCGACGTCGCGGGTCAGCTCGTCGAGGTCGAGACTCTTGAATTCCTTGGCGTAGTCGAAGTCCCCGCCCATCGGGTCCGCCGCGGGGGCGTGCTTCCGGAGGATCTTCAGGTTGAGCTGGTTCGGCCACCAGTCGCGGTTCGCGGCGCCCTGGGAGGGGTAGCCCATGCGGCCGCCCGTGACCGGGCACCCCGCCGTGCGGTCGTCGGCAACGGAGTCAAGCGATTCGGACAACAGAAATCCTTCCGGGAATCATGGTCTTGCTCAGGAACTCAATACGGCGGAACAGCCGGGGCAGCGCCCCCAGTAGACGACCTCGGCCTCTTCGATGACGAAACCGTGCGTCTGCGAAGCGGTCAGGCAGGGAGCCTCGCCGACCGCGCAGTCGACGTCCTCGATGGCACCGCACGAGCGGCACACGACGTGGTGGTGGTTGTCCCCTACCCGGGCCTCGTACCGCGCGACCGAACCGGGCGGCTGGATGCGCCGCAGCAGGCCCGCGTCGGTCAGCGCGCGCAGCACGTCGTAGACGGCCTGGTGGGAAACCTCGCCGAGATCCGCGCGCACCATGCCGATGACGGATTCGGTGTCCGCGTGCGCGTTGGCGTGCACCGCGGAGAGCACGGCCAGCCGGGGGCGCGTGATCCGCAACTGCACTCCGCGCAGCATCTCCTCGAAGTCCGTGGTCGTCGGCATGCCCCGGAGTCTGCCGCATTTTCTGGAATGAATCAAGAATCTGTCACCCACTCCGGTTGTCCTCCTCCTGGCGGTCGCTTGACAGCCCGGAAGGTCTACGGTGAGTAGACCAAAGAGACGTCCGACACATCCGAGGTGACGCCAGAAATGACCGAGGCAGTCGAATCGCCCAGTTCGCACCCGGTCGGGGTCGATATCACGCGAGCGAGCATTGCCCGGGTGTACGACGCCGCGCTGAACGGCACGAACAACTACGAGATCGACCGCAGGGTGCTCGACCAGGTCAGGACCGTGGCCCCCGAGGTCAACGACCTCGCCTGGGCCAACCGGAACTTCCTCATCCGCGCCTGCCGGTTCCTCGCCACTCAGGGCAGGATCACCCAGTACCTCGACTGCGGTTCCGGCCTGCCCACCGCGGAGAACACGCACCAGGTCGTGCAGCGGATCAACCCGGAAGCCCGCGTGCTGTACGTGGACAACGACCCGGTGGTCCTCGCGCACGGGCGCGCGCTGCTCGAGGAGAACGAGAACACCCGCTTCATCGAGGCGGACATCTTCAAGCCCGACCAGATCCTGCGGAACGAGACCGCGCGCGAGTTCCTCGACTGGACCAAGCCGATCGCGTTGCTGCACAACGGAACCCTGCACCACTACCTCGGCGACGACTACGAGGAGATGATGCGCACCTACGTGGACGCGCTGCCGTCGGGGTCGTTCGTGGTGGTCGCGCACTTCCTCGACCCGCAGACGGAGGCACACAGCGCGATCGCCCGCCGGATGGAGGAGAAGTTCACGCACAGCCCGATGGGCAGCGGCCTCTTCCGCACGTGGGACGAGATCAGGCGGATGTTCGGCGGGACCGAACTGGTCGACCCGGGCCTGGTGCTGTGCGAGGACTGGTGGCCGGACGGCCCGCGCTACCAGCCGCTGAACCAGGTCCAGGAGTGCATCGCCGGCGGAGTCGGCCGGAAAGCCTGACGCCAGCTGTCCGTGAAGGGCCCCTTGAGGGAATCTGATTCCCTCAAGGGGCCCTTCACGGACGGTCGAGGACGCGGAAATCCAGTTCGGACAACGGCGAATCCGGGTTGAGCGCCACGCCGACCGTGCGCAGGGTGTCGTCGAGGATCGACCAGACCCAGCGGGCGAGCAGTTCGCGCAGATCGTCGCGGCCGATGCCGCGCGGGACGTCGAGCCAGTGCGCGGTGCTGGATTCGACCAGCCCGACCAGTCCGTACGCGATGGTCTCGCCGACCCGCTGATCCGCGCCGAACAAACCGAGGTAGTACTCGAACAGCACGGTCAACTGCCGGGCGATCGCGGTTTTCACGTCCGCGACGACGTCCCGCGGCCCGGTCACCGACTGCCGCATCAGATATTGATAAAGCGCGCGATGTTCGGAAAGCCATTCGATATGCGCGCCGATCGTCGCGTGCACCATCTCGCGCGGCGTACCGGAAATCCCCCACAGCGGAGAGAATTGCGCGCCGATCATTTCCGCCGCGCGCAACGCGATAGCGCGTTGCAGATCCGCGGTGTCGGAGAAATGCTTGTAAATACGCGTGCGAGCGACGCCGGCCTCGTCGGCGATCTGCTCGGTGGACACCTCCGGCCCGTACCGGGCGATCGCGCGCATCCCGGCTTCCACGAACTCCCGGCGCCGGCGTTCCCGCTGCCCTGCCCACCGGGTGGCCCGCCCATCGGGCGGAGTACCTGAGGACGTCATCCGCGCGAGTGTATCGCCGGGTCACATACCGGATACGGCGCTGTACCTGTTACTTTTCGTATAGAGGGATGACTGTCAGTGGTCGGGATTGCTTCGATGTGGCCCAGATCATGGACCGGGAGTGCGTCATCGACGCGCGGGGAGCGAGTCGCGTCGATGAAGCGAGCGTCGCCCACAGGGGTGGCGTGCAGGGAGGAACACATGGACGGCGAACAGCACCGGCCGGAACTGTCGACCGGACACCGGGTCACCTACCTGGTCGGCCAGCGCACCGGACGGCGGCAACTGTGCCGGCGCGGGGTGGTCACCGGGGCCCCGGTGATCGACGACGCCACCGCGGTCACCTGGGTCCCGGTCCAGGTGGACGGCCAGGCGAGAGACGCGGACCCGCAATGGATCGCGGCCGACGCGATCATCGACGTGGTGAGCGCGTCATGAGCGCCGAACAGGGCGTGGCCACCCCGATTTTCGACGGCGTGGTCGCCGAGGCCGGAGTGGACTGGTCCGAAGAGGACGTTCCGCCCGGCGGCAAGAACGGCAAGAGCGGGGCGGACGAGGGCAAGAAGGCGGGCTCGGGGAAGTAATCGGCACCGGACTCGGCTCGACGGCACGACCCGACTGCATGGCACGGCCTGACCCGGCTCCATGGCGCGGCTAAACGGCACTGTCAGCCCGACCCGGCTCCACGACACAGCCCGACCCGGCGCTACGGCGCGGCCCGACCCGGCTCCACGGCACTGCCCAGCCCGACCCGGCGCCGCGGCTCGGCAGCCCAGCCTCGGCTGAATGTCGCGGTGCTGGCACGTCCGCGACCGGGCCACCCGGACGGCGGGATTAGGCCAGTTCGGTATTACCGGTCCGCGCGACCAATACTGCACTCGTCCGGGTGAACTGCGCGACGCCGAATGGCGGTGAATGCTGCCCTATTCACCCCTCGCCAGAAACCCTCGGCACCACGCCCAGACCGCTCCGGATCGGCTCACTCAGCGCCGCCCGCGCCCGCGCCGATCACCTCAGCCCACTCGCCGACAAATCCCCACCAATTCCCCAGGAAGCACGCAAAGGATCAACGCCGCGCTTCCTCCAAATACCGCAGCACCGCCGTGACCCGCCGATCAGCGCTGTCGTCCGGGGCCAAATCCAGTTTCGCGAAAATGCTGCGAATATGTTTGTGCACCGCGCCGTCCGTCACCACCAGCCGTTCGGCGATCGCGCTATTCCCCAATCCTTCCGCCATGAGCGCCAGCACCTCCCGTTCCCGCGGGCTGAGCCGTTCCAGTCCGGAATCCGCGCGCGTCCGGGTCAGCAGCTGCGCGACCACTTCGGGATCGATCGCCGTCCCGCCGTCGGCCACCCGGTTCAGTGCCTCCATGAACTCGGTGACCCGGCCGACGCGTTCCTTCAGCAGATACCCGAGCCGCGCGCTGCCGCTGCCCAGCAAATCCGTCGCGAAGGCCTGCTCGACATACGCCGACAGCACCAGCACCGCCAGCCCCGGCTGCCGGCGCCGGGCTTCGACGGCCGCGACGATGCCTTCGTCGGTGTGCGTTGGCGGCATCCGGACGTCCACGACCGCGGTGTCCGGCTCGTGTTTGTCCACTGCGGCAAGGAAATCGGCCGGGTTGTCGGTGGTCGCGACGACGTCAAGACCTTCCGCGCGCAACAGCAGCGCGAGACCTTCGCGCAGCAACGGGTCGTCCTCGGCGATCACAATCCGCATGGCAGGCTCACAGTCAGCGTGGTCGGTCCGCCGGCGGGGCTCGCCAGCGCGAAAATTCCGTCGAGCGCCTCGACCCGGCGACGCATCCCGCCCAGCCCCGAGCCGCCGGTTTCAGCCGCGCCACCGCGGCCGTCGTCGGTGATCCGCAGATGAAGCACGTCGTCCTCCCGGCGCAGCACCACCTCGACCCGGTGAGCGCCGCTGTGCTTGGCGACGTTCGTAAGTGCCTCCGCGACCACGAAATACACCGACGCCTCCACCGACACGGCATACCGGCCGGGCAGGTCGGCGTCGATCGTGCACGGCACCGGACAGTCCGCGGCGAGCGCGGTCAACGCGTCGGCGAGGCTTCGGTCGGCCAGCACCGGCGGCAGGATGCTGCGCACCACTGCCCGCAATTCGGCCAGCGCGGTCTCAGTGGCGTCTTGCGCGCGGCCGAGGATTTCGTCGACGTCCGCCGAACCCCGTGCGGCTGCCCGGCGGGCCGCGCCGACCAGGACGTTCACCGCGACCAGCCGGTTTTGCGTCCCGTCGTGCAACGCACGCTCGATGCGGCGCAGTTCGGTGGAGTGTGCGTCGAGCGCGGCGGCGCGGGTGGCGGTGAGGTGAGCGATCCGCAGCGCGACGTCAGCGTCCGAGCCCGCGGGCAGCAGCCGTCGCCCGGGCAGCGCCTGCAGCCGCGCCATCGCGGGCAGCAGCGCGACCGACAGGAACGCCCACGCGACGCCGAGCAACGACACCGGCAGCGCTTCGGCCAGGCTGTTCACCTGCCAGCCGAGTGACGCCGTGGCCTCGTCCGGCGGCAGCAAGTACCAGTAGAGCGGGAAAAGCCCGTCCCGCGCGGTGTTGAGCACGATCGTCAGCGCGATGAAGCCGAGCAGAAAACCCGCCACGGCGTGTACCGCGATCCACAGCAATTCGCGTTGCACGGCCCGGTCGCGCAGGGCCGCGCCGAGCCGCTCGGGTCCGGGCCCCGGGCTGATGATGTCCGGTTTCATCGCGGTGAGCCGGATCCGCTCCCGGTCGGCGACCGCGTGCACGACCCGCAGCATCGGCCGCGCCAGCACCAGTCCGACGCCCACGAGGCACAGCACCGCGACCGCGACCGCGCCGAGCAGCACCAGCAGCGCCAGCACCGAGGTGCCGATCCCGCCGACGAGGTGTTCCAGCGCGTCGAGAGCAACCCGGACGCGCACGGTCCACGGACGCGGCTGGGGTTCGCCTGCGGTTGCCATCGCACCTCCTACGCCGCCGAACCCTAGCCGAGGAATCCGTCCCGGCACCGCCGCTGAGAGAAGGAGTACAGCCTGCTGTACCTCGATCCTCCCGCGCACGGGATCGTCCTGGCGAGCCCCGATTCGTAGCGTTCGGGGCATGACGAAATCACCTCCCCGGGCAGGTGCCCGGGCCTTGCTGTGGGGCGTGCTGGTGCTGAGCGCCGCGGCCAACGCCATTACGTCGGCTCTCGGCGTCAATCTGTTGCTGAGCACCGTTTTCGGCGTCGTCACGCTCGCGGCGGGCGTCGCGCTCATCGCGAACTACCGCACTCGCCGCTGAACCCGACCGTCCACAGTGGACCTCGAAGAGCGGCCGTTCAGTAGTAGATCTGCCCAGGGACTCCGCCGCCGACCGCGATGGCGTCCCCGTTGATCGCGACGCTGCGCGGGGACGCCAGGAACGCCACCACGTCCGCCACCTCAGCCGCCGTCACCAACCGCCCGTTGCTCACGCCCGCGGTGAGGCTCTTTTCCAGCTCCGCCACCGAAATCCCCCGCGCAGCGGCGATCTCGGCGAATTTGTCCGGCGTCCGCTCGGTAACCGTGTACCCCGGGTGCACGACCGTCACGGTGATGCCCTGCGGCCCCAGTTCGTCGGCGAGATTCTTGGTCATCGCCGCGACCGCGACGTTGCGAATCGAACCGAACGTCGAACCGGCCAGCCGCGCGTTGAGTCCGCTGACGTTCACGATCCGGCCCCAGCCGCGCTCCCGCATCCCCGGCGCGAGCGCGCGGGCGCAACGCAGGTAACCGAGCACCTTGGTCTCGATCTCAATGCGCAAGTCCTCGTCACGCAGGTCGTCGAGCGGCGTCCGCACCCCGCTCGACGCCGGGGCCGCGCAGTTGACCAGTACGTCCGCCGCACCGAATTCCGTCTTGACCCGCTCCGCCATCGCCACGACCGCAGCGTCGTCAGTGGTGTCCGTCGGCACCGCGATGACCTTGGTGCCGTGCTTGCCGACGCTCTCCACCGCCGCGGCGAGCGCCACGACGTCCCGGCCGACAAGCGCCAGGTCAGCGCCCTCCTCCGCGAGCACCCCAGCAACCGCCAGCCCAATACCGCGGCTGGCTCCCGTGACGACCGCGCACTTGCCCTTCAGACCGAGATCCACAGCAGCTCCCTGAATGTCAACGACGCCGACGAGGCTTGCCACGCCCACCGGTCTTGGGCACGTTCCGCCGACGAGCTTGTTCACGCTGCGGCTGCGGTTTCTTCTTGGCCGGTGCCGCCTTGCCCGTCTTCGCCTGCGTTTCCTGCTGCCCGCGGGTGCTGTTCACCGTGCGCCCGCGGACGATGCCGATGAACTGCTCGACCAGGTCGCTGGTCTCGCCTTCCGGCCACGACAACGCGACGCGCGACTGCGGCGCGTCGGCGACCGGACGGTAAGTAAGGTCGCGCCGATGGTGCAGCCGAGCGAGCGACTGCGGCACCAGCAAGACGCCGACGCCCGCGGCCACCAGCTCGATCGCGTCACCAGTCGTCTCCGGCCGCTCAAGCGCAGGCTTGCCGGGCAGCTCGTCCCAGCCGAGCGAGTCGTCGAGCGGATGCAGCACGAGTTCGTCCGCGAGGTCCGCAATGGACACCTCGTCGGCCGCCGCGACCAGGTGCTCTTTGGGGACGATGACCACCGTGGTCTCGGTGTAGAGCGGAATCGCGTGCAGCCCCTCACGGTCCTCGGACAGCCGCAGCAGCGCCGCGTCCGCCCCGCCGTCGCGAACCACGCCAGCAGCCTCGGCGGCGGTGACCGCGACCAGGTCAAGCGGCACTTCGGGATTGCGTTCGCCCCAGATCCGGACCCACTTCGCGGGGGTCGCACCCGGCACGTAGGCAAGCCGGAACGCCCGGGGCTGGTCGGCTCCTGTCACGTGGCAAGGCTACCGGCGCGGGGACGCCGGTTACGCTGGTGGGCATGACGGCGCAGAAGACCCCCCAGACCATGAAGCCGGCGACGGCAGCGAAGAAGCTGGGCGTCTACCTCGAAGCCACCCCCGCAGAGTTCCGCGCGGGCGCCGTCTCGCGCGACGAACTGAACGCCCTGCAGACCGACCCGCCAGAATGGCTGCGCGAACTTCGCCGCAACGGCCCGCACCCGCGCCCAGTAGTCGCGGCGAAACTGGGAATCTCCATCGGCGGCCTGGCCCGGGGCGGCATCACCGAAGCCCTGACGACGGACCAAATCGAGGCCCTGAAAACCGAGAACCCCGCCTGGCTGCAACACGAACGCGAAACCCAAGCCGAAGTCCGCCGCGAAGCCGCCCGCCTGCGCGCGGAACAGGCCGACAACTAGTCCACTTCGGACGTTCGCACGCTTGAGTTCTGTGAGGGACCCTTCACGGGCTGGTGGGTTGCGAGGGGAACTCTAGGGAACCAGGTGCCGTGAAGGCGGCCCCGCGGACCGTGGATTACGAGGCGATCCCCTAGGGAATCAACGTCCGTGAAGGACCCCTTCACGAACTGGTGCGGGTTGCGAGAGGAACCCTGGGGAAATCAGGCGCCGCGTAAGCGGCCCCCCTCGGACCGTCGATTGCGAGGCGAGCCCCCAGGGAACCAGTGTCCGTGAGGGGCCCCTTGAGGGAATC